>NZ_CALPCU010000023.1:0-34552 GCF_943193085.1 Vermiculatibacterium agrestimuris
CCCCCCCCCCCCCCCCCCCCCCCCCCCCCCCCCCCCCCCCCCCCCCCCCCCCTTCTCGGCGTTACAGCTCTATGGTCTTTGTGGCCACGGCCTGGCGGAAGGCGGCGTCATGCTCCACGAAGACCATGGTGGGAGAGGCGCTCTGGAGCAGGGCCTCGATCTGCAGGCGGGAGTACAGGTCGATGAAGTTCAGCGGCTCGTCCCAGAGGTAGAGGTGGGCCTGCTGGCAGAGGCTTCTGGCCAGGAGGACTTTTTTCTTCTGCCCCGCGGAAAAGTCCTCCATATCCTTCTCAAACTGTGTGCGGGAAAAGTCCATTTTTCGCAGAACCGCCTTGAACAGGCTCTCGTCAATGCCGCTGTCCGCCGCCAGTTGAGCGAGAGACCCGGTCAGATGGGAGGTGTCCTGGGGCACATAGGAGACGATGAGGCCGGCTCCCCGCTCCAGCCGGCCAGTGTGATCCATGTCCGCCCCGGTCAGGAGCTTTAACAGGCTGCTCTTGCCGCTGCCGTTCCGACCGGAGAGGGCGATGCGCTCGCCCCGCCGGATCTCAAAGGTCACAGGGGGAGAGACGGGAGGGCCGCCGTAGCAGGCGGATACGCCGGTAAAGGCGGCCAGCCGGTCGGCATGGTAGGAGAGGGGGGAGAGCTTCAGGGCCTGGACGGTCTCCTGATTTTTCAGAAGCGCTTCCTTTTCCTCCAGCGCCTTTTCCTGCCGCGCCTCCATGGCCTTGGCGCGCTTCATCAGCTTGGCGGCTTGATGGCCGATATATCCCTTGTCCGGCCGCAGACCGGAGTTTCGGGAGCCGTTCTTGGTGGCCTCCACTTTATCCGACCAGACGCTGGTGCGCCGCTGGGCCTCCCTGAGCCGCTTTACGTCCTTTTGAAGCCGCTGGCTCTGGCGCAGCTCGAAGTCCTGCTGGCGCTGGAAATCCTCCAGCCAGGCGGAGAAGGTGCCGGCGCGCACCTCGACGTCTGTCCGGTTCAGGGAGAGAATGTGATCCACACAGCCGTCTAAAAACCGGCGATCGTGGGAGACCAGGATGAAGCCCTTCTTCCGGGCCAGATAGGCGGACACCAGCTCCCGAGCCTTGGCGTCCAGGTGGTTCGTGGGCTCGTCAATGAGGAGAAAACGCCCCTCATCCAGGAAGAGGGCGGCGAGCAGAGCCTTTGTCTGCTCGCCGTTGGAGAGGGTGTCAAAGGGGCGGTACAGCGCCTCGGCATCCAGCGCCAGAAGGGACAGCTCCCGCAGCAGCTCCCACTCCTGCGCCTGGGGGCAGACCCTCTCCAGGATCTCCCAAGTGGGCCGGCTTTTGTCCGGCACGGAGTAGGGGAAGCAGCTGAACTCTACCGAGGCGGTAATGGAGCCGCCGTACTCGTACTTCCCCATCAAAAGGTTCAGAAAGGTGGTCTTTCCTCTGCCGTTTCGGCCGACGAAGCCCAGCTTCCAGTCGGTGTCCAGCTGGAAGCTCATATTTTCAAAGACCGGATCATAGCTGCCCGGATAAGTGAAGGAGAGTCCCTCTACCTTTATAATAGACATGGCAATACCTCCGCAGCGATAAAATGATAAAAAAGTAAGAGCCGCAGGAAAGTCGATTCCTGCGGCTCTTTACAGCGTAAATATACCGTCCCCCAAGGGGCGGTGTAAGACTGTTATGAGCGGGGATGACCGTATCGCCTTCCTGCAATGGGCGCAACAACGCCGTAAAAAGCCGGTGCTGTCACGTATTCCGTTTTACTTGCAGGAAAACTTGCGCATCCTTCCACCCCTGTTCCGTATAGTGTTTGTAATATATCATATTTCCCCTAAAAAAGCAAGGAGGGATTTTGAAAATGGGGCGTGGGGGAAATTTATCAGAATTTGTAAAAATCATTGCAAAATCCTGAAGAATGAATTTGCGGAAACTATTGCAAAATTCAAAAAAAGGATATATCATAAAGGATGCGAGTTGCCACAAATTTTTAGACGGGAGGACAACAAAGCATGAATATTCTTGTCTGCGTGAAACAAGTGCCGGACACGACAGAGATCAAGATCGATCCGGTGAAGAACACCCTCATTCGCGATGGTGTTCCCAGCATCCTCAATCCCTTTGACGGGTATGCTCTGGAGGCGGCCGCCCGCATCAAGGATAAGGATCCTGATACCAAGATCGTGGCCGTCACCATGGGCCCGCCCCAGGCCGTGGCCGTGCTGAAGGAGTGCCTGGCCATCGCCGCCGACAAGGCGTATCTGGTCTCCGGCCGCACCTTCGGCGGCTCCGACACCCTGGCCACCAGCTACATCCTGAGCCAGGCCATCGGCAAGATCGAGGAGACCGAGGGCAAGTTTGACGCTATCTTCTGCGGCAAGCAGGCCATCGACGGCGACACCGCCCAGGTGGGCCCCGAGATCGCCGAGCATCTGGGCTATCCCCAGGTCACCTACGGCCTGGAGGCCGAGGTGGACGGCGACACCCTCAAGGTCACCAAGGAGATGGAGGACGGCAAGGCCGTCATCGGCATCAAGTTCCCCTGTGTGATTACATACACCAAGCCCGCCTGGGATCCCCGCTATCCCACCATCAAGCGGAAGATGGCCGCCAACCGGGCTGAGATCCCCACTCTGGACGACACCATGTTCCCCGAGATGGATACCACCCGCATCGGCCTGAAAGGCTCTCCCACCCATGTGAAGAAGACCTTCGTGCCCCAGAAGAAGACCGGCGGCGTGAAGATCCAGGAGGCCGACAACGAGACCAGCGCCAAGAAGCTCTTCGAGCTGCTCAGCGGCGCCAGCATTATTTAAGGGAGGGGACGTACAATGGAAGCAAAGACCAAAGACCTGTGGGTATTTGTTGAGACCAACGAGGACGGCACCGCCAAGAACGTGGGCATTGAGCTGCTCAGCCCCGGCAAGATGATGGCTGGCAAGCAGGGCGGCCAGCTGGTGGCCGTTGTCATCGGCAGCGGCGTGGACGCCGCCGTCAACGACGCCGCCACCCATGGCGCCGACAAGGTGATCGTGGTGGACGGCCCCGAGTACAAGCAGTACAGCACCGACGCCTATGCCATCGCGCTGTGCACTCTGGTGGAGAAGTACGGCCCCACCAGCATGATGATCGGCGCCACCAACAACGGCCGCGATCTGGGCCCCCGGGTGTCCTGCCGTCTGAACACCGGCCTCACCGCCGACTGCACCGCCCTGGATATTGATGAGGAGAGCGGCAACGTGGCCTGGACCCGTCCCGCCTTCGGCGGCAACCTGATGGCCACCATCCTCTGCCCCGATCACCGTCCTCAGATTGGCACCGTCCGTCCCGGCGTGTTCAAGAAGGCTGAGGCCACTGCCGCCGCCGCTGAGATCATCAAGGAAGACATCCATGTGGACGCCAAGGATATCCGCACCCAGATCCTGGAGCTGATCCAGGACATGGACAGTGAGAAGGTGGATCTGGAAGGCGCGGAGATCATCGTCTCCGGCGGCCGCGGCGTGGGCGGCCCCGAGGGCTTCGCCCCCGTGAAGGCCCTGGCCGACGTGCTGGGCGCCACCGTGGGCGCTTCCCGTGCCGCCGTGGACGCCGGCTGGATCGCCCACAGCCACCAGGTGGGCCAGACCGGTAAGACCGTCGGCCCCAAGCTGTACATCGCCTGCGGCATCTCCGGCGCCATTCAGCACCTGGCCGGTATGAGCGGCTCTGACTGCATCGTGGCCATCAATAAGGATCCCGACGCCCCCATCTTCGATGTGGCCGACTACGGCGTGGTGGGCAACCTCTTTGAGGTACTGCCTGTCCTCACTGAGGAGATCAAGAAGGCCCGGGCCTAAGCGAAACAATATCCCTTGTTCGTTCCTTGCGCCGCCCTCCCCGAGCATCTGAGAGCGGCGCAAGGTCATATTTAGACATTGTCTAAAACTTCACAATTGGCCAATTAAAAGGAGGAAAACAGTATGGATTTTCATTTTAGCGCGGAAGAGCAGGAAATTCTGGATATGCTCCATGATTTCTGCCTGAAGGAGGTCGCCCCCATCGCCGCCGAGGTGGATGAGAACGAGCGCTTCCCTGAGGAGACCTGGCACAAGCTGGCTGAGATGGGCATGATGGGCGTTCCCTTCCCCGAGGAGTACGGCGGGGCCGGCCTGACCTATCTCAACTACATCGGCGTGTGTGAGGAGCTGGCCAAGCACTGCGCCACCACCTCCGTGATGGTCTCCGCCCACACCTCCCTGTGCGCCTGGCCCATTTTCAACTTCGGCACCGAGGAGCAGAAGGCGAAGTATCTGCCGCCCCTGGCCACCGGCGAGAAGCTGGGCGCCTTCGGCCTGACTGAGCCCGGCGCCGGCACCGACGCCGCCATGCAGAAGACCACCGCCGAGGATAAGGGCGACCACTGGGTGCTCAACGGTTCCAAGATCTTCATCACCAACGCCGGCTTTGCCGACGTGTTCGTGGTCTTCGCCATGACCGACAAGAGCCTGGGCACCAAGGGCATCTCCGCCTTTATCGTGGAGAAGGACTTCCCCGGCTTCAAGGTGGGCGCCCACGAGAAGAAGATGGGCATCCGCGGCTCCTCCACCTGCGAGCTTGTCTTTGAGGACTGCATCGTGCCCAAGGAGAACCTGCTGGGCGAGCTGAACAAGGGCTTCAAGGTGGCCATGATGACCCTGGACGGCGGCCGGATCGGCATTGCCGCCCAGGCTCTGGGTATCGCCCAGGCCGCCATCGACGAGTGCGTGAAGTACACCAGCGAGCGCGTCCAGTTTGGCAAGCGCATCAGCCAGTTCCAGAACACCCAGTTCCAGCTGGCCGACATGCAGGCCAGGACCGACGCCGCCCGGCTGCTGGTCTACCGGGCCGCCCAGGCCAAGCAGGATCACGAGCCCCACAGCCACCTGGCCGCCATGGCCAAGCTGGTGGCCGCTGAGACTGCCTCCGACGTGACCCGCCGCGCTCTTCAGCTCACCGGCGGTTACGGCTACACCCGGGAGTATCCCTTCGAGCGGTTTATGCGCGACGCCAAGATCACCGAGATCTATGAGGGCACCAGCGAAGTCCAGCGCATGGTCATCTCCGGCTGGATGGGCGTGAAATAAGGCGCTCACGGCAAAAAATTGAAGCAAAAAAAGGCCCGTCCCCTGGGGGACGGGCCTTTTTTGCTTTTTCCCGTAATGGAGACGCAAGAGCAAGCGCGGGGACGGAGCTGACTCTTACGGACGGGAACTTGCCGTTCCACGGATCACGCCGCAGGCGATCTTCGTGCCGGAATTGCCCGATGGCTGCGTGGTAAAATCATCCGGGTGGTCGTGGATGATGACCGTTCTGCCGATCACCTCATTTACATCAAAGCGATCCGTGAGAAACACACAGAGGGCAAACCCGTCGTTTTCAAACAGCGGCGGCAGGTCGCCGGCGTGGTACGGATGGGCGCAGTCGCCCGGATCGTAGTGGGACATGGCGTCCGCAAAGGGATCGTCCATGCTGCCTGCACAGTCGGTTCCCTTATGAATGTGGAACCCGAAGATCCGCCCCTGGCAGGGGAGGTCGGAATGGGGAAGACCGCTGATTTCGGCCCGGACGATCACGCCCGCGCAGGTTTGATAGAATCGCACGCTGCCTGATATATCGGGGTAGCTTTCGCTGCCCACGATTTTTGCCGCCGCCCGCGGTCTGCCGCGCAGGACGGAGAGAAGATGGAGCTTTGAATTGCCGCAGGACGAAAAATGATCCATAGAAATCCTCCTTTTTACCAGATTATGCGGAGGATAGCGTCCTTGACAACCATTTTAGAGCTTATCGTGAAGCAGCTCTGCGAAGGTTTGTGGGTGCTCCACTCCCTGGCCGCCGTTCACCGGGATATCAAGCCGGAGATGGATCGCTCTTTTTTACATCGTGTGGTTATACATCCGCACGATGGTGACGACGGACTGCTCCCGGGTGTAGGACTGTTGGGGGGAGAACTGGTTGTTGCCTGTGCCGCTCATGATGCCGCTGAGCTGCATCTGTCCCACGGCGGCGCTCGCCCAACCGGCCACGGAGCCGTTGTCGTCGAAGGTGGGAGCGCTGTCCGTCAGGGGTTTCCCCAGGGCTGCCGCCAGCCGGGAGAGCATGGTGGCGGCCTGCTCCCTTGTCAGCTGACCGTTGGGATCAAACAACTCATTTCCCACACCATTGACCACTTTGGCCGAGGCCATGCGGAGAATGGCGGGGTCGGTGGTGTCGGTGAAGGTGACGGTGGCGTCTACCGGAGCCGCGCCGCCCTTCACCTTGGTATAGAGCGCATCGGCCAGCAGGCAGAACTCCCGGCGGGTGATGGGCTGGTCGTAGGCGCTTTGCAGCTCGGCGGGCAGAAGCCCTTCCGCAATGGCCTGCTCTACAAAAACCTTGGCCCAACCGGCAGGCTCAGCGGCCCCTGTGGCGGGCTGCTGGGGGTTGGGGGCCGCGCCGGGGGCAAAGATGGCTTCAAATTCATAGTTGTCCCGGATGTTGGAGATGGTGTAGGTGTTGTTCACAAGGCCGTTTGTCCCCACGCTCTTGCCGTTGATCTTGATGTCAGAGACATGGTAGGCGGTGGGGTCGTAGGGGGTCATGACAAAGGTGACGCTGGAGCCCTCCTTGGCCGTGAACCGGCTGTTGCCGCTGTAAGGGTCCCGGCTAATACCGTCGGAGGTCTTTACCGTGCCGTAGCTATTGTCGCTCCTATTTGCGATCACATAACCCCCGTCATAGAGATATTTGATGGACAGGGGGATGTCGGCGGTGATGGTATTCTGCTCTTTGGAGTCCGGGTAATAGGCGGTGAACTTCAGCACACCCTCCACCACGCCGGGACTCCAGCTTCCGGAGTCCGCCCATACGATCACCTCGGTGGATTCGCCAGCCTTCACCATTCTGTAGTCAGAGCCGATAGTAGTCTTAAAGATCCTGTCCTTGTCCTTCCGCTCGCAGGCGGAGGTGTCCACCTCCGCCTCCAGCCGGAAGGGAAGGCTGCCCTGGTTGGTGATGGTGATGGTCTCTTTCTCTGCTTTGTGAAAGCCCGCGCCCTCAAAGGGAACATCCGAGACGCCGAAATCTATGGAGCCGGCGCTGATGGTCCAGTCGATGTCCCCCTTCTTCACATCGGACAGATCCTTGACCTCGTAATCCACGGTGAGAAAGTCCGAAATGTTCAGGGAGGTGCCGGACTTGCCCACACCAAAGCCACCGCCCACCATGCCGGACCAGGCGTAGCCGTCCAGCAGGAGTCTGGCCTCCATATGGGCGGTACCGGAGGCCGCGTCCCATGTATCGAGGCGCACCTTGAGGTCTCTGGACTCTCCGGGGGCCAGATCCTTACTGCCGTAGTCGTAGACATGCAGCACTTTGTCATCGCATTTAAGCCCGCCCCGGTAGTCGAGGTCCACGGAGTGGCTGCCGTTGTTGGTAATGGTGATGGTGATGGGGTCCACCTTGTCTCCCACAAAGCAGGAGCCAAAGTCCACATGGCTGGGGCTGATGGAAATGCCATACTGGCTTTTGGCCTCGCTGGGGGAGAGGGTACCGGCGTCGCCGCTGCCGGAGGAGGTGCCGCCGGGCTGGGTCTGGACGCCTTGATAGCGGTTGCCCCACTCGTCCACAAACACATTGTCGCCGTAGTTGCCGGAACCAGAGGAGGAGTTAGCTTCCACCAGAGTGAATTGGGGCAGGAACTGGATCATACTTTCCACAGGTGCATCGTCAAAAAGAATATAGAAGAAATCCTCATACGCCTTATAGTCCCTGCCTGCGGGGACGGTGTACTGAATGGTCACATCGGCGCTGTCCCCAGGCTGGATGGAGATGGCGGGCAGATGGTAGACAAGGCCGTTGGCCGTGCTCGTAAAGGCTTCGGAGGCCAAAGTCTGGGAGCCGGTGTTCTCAATGGAGATGACAAAACTGCCGCACTTGGCCTTTTCCGTCCCGTCATAGGAGATATCTCCCAGGTCAATGACTTTCTCGCTGGTAGTGTAACCCCAGCCCTCCTCATCGGGTCCGTAGCTGTCCCCAGCCGCAAAAGCCGCGGTGGGCAGCAGGCCAAGACACAGGGTCAGGGCCAGAAGGGTGGATAGGATACGTTTTTTCATGGTGTGTTCTCCTTCCTTTGCTACAGCGTCATATCGTAAAGCCGCATGAGGGTAACGATGGACTGCTCCCAGCTATAGGGCCCCTGGGGGCCGAACTGGTTATTGCCCAGGCCGCTCATAATACCGGCGGCCTGCATCTCTCCCACGGCCTCGCTGGCCCAGGAGGCGATGGAGCCGTTGTCGTCAAAGGTGGGAGCAGCCTTGTCCAGATCGATGCCCAGCACCCCCGCCAGCCGGGAGAGGATGGCGGCGGCCTGCTCTCTTGTCAGCTGACCGTCGGGGTCAAAAGTCTCTGCCCCCACGCCGGTGACTACCCCCAGGTAGGCCATCTCCCGCACCTCGCGGCTGCTGGTATCGGTGAAGGTGGGCGGCTCGATGGAGGAAGCATTTGCCCCGGAGAATGGGTTTTCGTGGTAGTCCACCGCCGTTTTATAGAGCTGTGCCGCCAGTTTGCAGAAATCCGCCCGGCTGATGGGGTCGTCAAAACTGCTGCCAGGCAGTTCGGTGTCCACCCCGCCGCCGCCGTGGAAGCCGGGCATCCCATTGGGGTGGAACAGGCCCAAGGTGTAGGCCCGGCCAATGGCGTCCCGTGCCCAGTCGGCGGGAGGCTTTTGGCCGGAGGCGATGGCCACCTTGATCCGCTGGTCCCCGGACACATTTTCAAAGGTGATGACGTCGTCATGCCCGATATAGTCGTAGCCGTCGGCGTCACTGTTCCCCCGGCGCTTAGCCACTGCCAGCACATAGCCGTGCTCCTTGTCAAAGGGCACCGCCTTCAAGCTGAGGCTCTCCCCGACAGGAATGTCGAATCTCTCGTTGCCCCAGTAGGTGGTGGCGCCGTCCATGGAGGTAAGGTACCCGGAGGGACCCGCAGGGGATTCCAGCCCCAGACTCACGGATATCTTGCCATCCTTGGTGGTCTGGACATGGATGGGAATTTTGATCTTCCCATTGTGGCTCTGCCGGTTGCCGCCACCCTCCACCCTGTAGAGCCACTCCAGCTCCAATTCCTCGTCGTGAGAATAGGACCAAGTTTCCGCCGGGGTAGCGGCAATGGTAAGGGTCATACTCTCACCGGGGGCCAAAGTGGTGGTGGGCAGGGTTTTTTGGCCGTTGATGCGGAGAAAGGAGGCCAGCCCATAGCCCCGCAGCTCCACCTCCCAGTCGGAGGTGTTGGTGACGGTGAAGGTCTGCTCCTGGGTGGTGCCGCATTCCACCGCCGTGAAATCCAGAGATTCTTGGCTCACGGTGATGGGCACATCGCCGCCCATGTCCCCGTCGTAGGTGATGGTATAGGTCACTTCAAAATCGCAGCTCAGATCCCAGGCCTTCAGGGCGGAATGGTTGGCCGGGTAGGTGTAGGAGAAGTCCAAGCTGAAGGAGGCCCGGTGGGTCTTGGCGTCCATATTGGGCAGGGCCTCGATATTCAGGTGGTAGGTGTGGCCCGGCTCCAGCTCGTAGACGGGTATATCGAAGTTCAGGTTGCTCTGCTTTTTGTACTCGTCTCCCTCGATTGTGACAACCACGGCATAGACCCCGGTGCTGATGAGGTAGAGGCTTTTGTCTCCCTTGTTGGTCATGGTGATGGTCTTGGCCGGAGGAGTGGTGTAGCCGTACTCGGCGCTGCCCAGGTCAATAGAGCCGTTCTCCCCTTCGCTGAAGGAGAGCGCATATCCCTTTTCAGCGGCCTCGGCCAGGTCGTCGATGTGGTCGTTATAGGGGTCCGTGGGGGGACGCTCCCCAGGGGAGCCGCCGCCGATCACGATGTTGGGTGTGCAGTCCTCCTCCGCCAAAGCGGCGGCGGGCAGCAGGCCCAGACACAGGGTCAGGGCCAGAAGGGTGGATAGGATACGTTTTTTCGTGGTAGGTTCCTCCTTGCGTTAAAATAGGGTCTTCTCTCCCTCTGTAAACAGCTTGTCATTGATTTGGGACAGGCTGGTGCGGTGGATAATGCCGTGGATGATGATGGCGTCCCGCTTGTTGGCGGGATAGAGCTGGGCATAGATGGCCTGCTTCAAAAGCCGCTGGGTCTCCTCCAAAGTGGCCTCCAGCCCGATACACAGGCACAAAAGCCGGTCCCGGCTGGGGGTGCGGCGGCCGGAAAAGACCTGATGGACATAGACCTCGCTCATGCCTGCCTGCTTGGCAAGGGCCGCCTTGGGGACGGACTTGCGCTGGTACAGCTCTCCCAGCAGCTCGATGACCGTCTTATCCACAAAAAGGGCCTGGTTTTCCTTGATATAGGTATCGATGTCGGCGGCGTTCATCAGCTCCCGCTTCAGATCGTCGGTGGTTTTTTCCTTCACCGTCTTCACCTCCACTTTACTTTTCAAAAGGAATCTTCTATAATAATTTACAGGATTTTTATGTGGAAAACAATATGCTGGCTGCATAGTAACGCAAATTTTGGGGTGATCCTTATTTACACCTGGTTGACAAATACGCTTCGGGAGGAATATGAAGAGGTTCGCCTTCTGAAGGAAAGCCCCCGGGGCAGCGTGCGCTCCATCCGCCATAAGGCCACCGGGCGGCAGTTTATCCTCCGGCGGTTCGCAGGGAACCCGGAGGTCTATCAAAAGCTGCTGGAGGTCTCCTGCCCCAACCTGCCCACGGTGTACGAGGTGGCAGTGGGGGAGTCTGACAATCTGGTGCTGGAGGAGTTTATCCAGGGGGATACCCTGGGCTTTCTTCTGCAGGCTTCTCTCTTTACCCCGGAGGAGACCCGGCGGATCGTAAAGCAGCTCTGCGGGGGGCTGTGGGTGCTCCATTCCCTGGCCGCCGTCCACCGGGACATCAAGCCGGAAAACGTGATCCTCCGGGGCTCGGACGCCATCCTCATCGACTTCGACGCCGCCCGGCTCCACAAGGAGACCCATGATACCGACACCCAGATCCTGGGGACCACGGGCTTCGCCGCCCCGGAGCAATATGGCCTTTCCCAGTCCGACCTGCGGACTGATATTTACTCCCTGGGTATCCTCATCAACGTGATGCTCACCGGGGAGCACCCCTCCAAAAAGCAGGCGGAGGGCAAGCTGGGCCGGGTGGTGGAGAGGTGTACCCATGTGAACCCGGAAAAGCGGTATAAAAACGTGCTTCGGCTGATGGAGGAGCTTTGAGATGGAGAAACAATGCCCCCACTGCGGCGCCGCCCTGCCCAGGGAGGCCGCGTTCTGTCTCCACTGCGCCCAAAGCGTCAACCGGCGGGCCCAGGCGAAGGTCCCTGTGCCTTTTCCATGGCGGAAGGCCCTGCGGGTGGGGCTGCCCCTGCTGGTGGTAATCGGGCTTTTGCTGGGGTGGTATCTCTGCACCCGGCCCAGAACATACGACGACGGCGGCACGGCCACAGTGACCTATACGGACAAGGACGGCAGCTATCAGCTTCTGCTGGGCTGGAGCGATACCCGCTTTACCCCGGCCCCTAGGCTCTATCAGGAGGCCGAGGAAAACGGGGAGTACCGTTTTCCCACCTGCCTGTTTATCAACTACACCGAAAATGACGCCAATGCCGCCAACACCTTTCTCGGTAAGGTGGAGAGCGTCACCGCCCAATTTGGTCCCCCGGAGGACGAGGGCGGCTACATCACCTACACCGACCCCGCGCCCCACGGCTACTGCCCGGAGGCGGCCATGGTCAGCTTTATCGACTTTCTGGGCCGGGACAACCAAGCCCAGGGCACATGGACCATCACCATGAAAAACGGGGATGTGATCCGGCTGCACCAGACCTTGGAGGTCCGCCTCATCAAGACGCTGGATTACTACCCGGAGGACTATGCCATGGAGACCGCCGGGGAGCTGCAGGCCCTTATCGACGAGATCGGTGAAACGGTGGACCCCTCTGCGGTTGTGAATATCCATCTTCCGGCGGTGACCTACGAGGGGGAACTCACCATCGGAAAGCGGCCGGTGAACCTGCTGGGCAACACTGAGGGGGAAGAACGGACCGTTTTCACCGGCACGCTGCGCATCACCACCGGGGCCAACGGCAGGATCAATGAGATCAGCGACATTGACTTTGTGGGCAGCGGCCGGGAGAATGTGGGGATCACCGCCGCCGCCCGGGTCCACCTGACGGGCTGCACCTTTACCGGCTGGAAGACCGCTGTGCTGCCCCACGGCTATTCCTGGCTGAATTTCCGCTATTGCACGTTTACGGACAATGAGGTGGGCTTCCACTTCAACGCCAGCCAGAGCAGTGTGAGCCACTCCCAGTTTGACGGCAACCGCTTCACGGAAAACGGCACCGCCATTCTCTGGGAGGGAACGCCGGTGGATATAGCCATCAGCTTCCATGAGAGCGTCTTTGCCCACAATGGAACGGACATTGACAACCGCAGCGGTCAGAGTATCGACATCTCTCAGGCGGTGTTTGAATAAGAGGGCAATAACAAAAAAGCACCCAGAAATCAAGGGATTTCTGGGTGCTTTTTTTGGAGCTGCTGGCCGGACTTGAACCGGCGACCTGCGGTTGTCCGTAAGGGGGCAAACTGAGACGATGCCTAATGGCACGAATCTATCATCATGGGGTTAATGGTTTTTGATGGGCAGAGCTAAAATAAATATAAGATTCGTCCCCAATTGTACATTATGTGATTAACACACTACAGAGTCGAAAATTTTAATGAGTTCTAAAACATCAAAGTAATAGTTTTTGATATCTATGAACGTAGCTGTCGGAGCTTTTCCATGGGCAAAATCATGTCTATTCTGAACTAACGAATTAGAGGCATCAATAATCTTTTGCTTATTTGGGTGTTTGTTGACCGCACATTTGAAACTTTTTTGCCACTGCTCATCGAACTTGCCCAATAGGCCACACATCATCTCATACTTTGCACTCATAGAACCTTTTCTGACGGCTGTATCGAGATATGTATCAATTCGACTGTCTGATAATTTGGAAAAGTAATCAACAACAATCGAACGATACACAAACTCAGCCGTTCCAGAGGCTTTTATAAGAGCATAGCAGGTGAGGTATCGTATTTGCTTGGACAAAGGAGGCATATCGGCAATAAGCGCATCAATATCATTGATTTCTGTAGTGCACTCGTCAATTAAATCTTGCAATTCACTCTTCATTGATGTCAACTCCAAAGAGAATTGCACCAGCCAACTGTATTCTTTTCCTTATGTTATCGATATCAGTTGTTCGTTTACTAACTGCTTCCTTAAACTGTTCATTGCTCAATAGAGTTTGATGTTGCTCCAATGACACTGCGCTAATATCATGCCCTTTTTTGCTTATTAGAAAAGCTGACACCATGATTGCATCAAAGATAGCTGGATGAAATTTCTTGGAAAATCCATTTTTTGCGAGATTTCTAAAGGCCTTTTCTCCAACTGAACTGTTGACTGCTTCTACCGTGTGCAAAAACTCAGATCTAAATTTGCTTATATCCTCCGCAGTATCATTTCTGTGATTATCCATAAAGGAGTTCAGTGACTTTTTGAGAGAAATCTGTTTGGCATCACTCTTTAAGATGTCTTCTGTTTTCATTACAAAGAATCTGAGAATATACTCGAGATCTCGCATTCTGCTGTCTGGTACAACTGCTCCAAACAGTTTTCTCCATGTTGTGTTTTCGTTGAGTTCGAAAAGCAAGGAATTAAATGTTCCTTGATAGACGCAATTGCGAATTTCCTGAGGAGTGAGGCTGCGGCCGCTTGTATTAATGCGTTCAAAAATTTGATATAAACTCGTATCATCGTTTTCGGGTTTCTTCTGTTCAAAAACAATTGCATGGATTGTGGTACTCCGAATTTTTCGTTGGTCATCGGTAGACAATTCAACAAAGGATTTGTTGCGCCACCTTTGGTTTATTTTCTCAGAATTAGATAGTTTAAAAGCTTTTCCATCTGCAGAAAAAACACCTCTCTTAACATAATCATAAACGGTCATGATCCTTTGATATCCGTCTACAATCAGCTTCTGACTTCCGGACTGGGCAAGAAAAATACTTGGGACTGGAAGCCCCAGTAGGATTGACTCAATAAATCTGCTGGCCTCTGTTTTGTCCCATACATATTTGCGCTGCAGTTCGGGTTTCAGTAATTCATCGTCTTCATACATTGAAATAAGCTCTCTAAAAGAAAGATCTGCGCCCCAAGATGAGATGTTAAACAGAGAATCATCTGAGTAATCATCTTCGATTTCGGACTTAATTTCTTCGATATTGGGATTTTCCTTTGCTTCCATTGTTGAATATCTCCTTACAAAATCATCTGTTGAAAAGTGCTCTCCTTCAATTTGAATAATCCTGGTTTCCTTCATGCCAATCCATTTAGGAATACAAACACAAATTATGGCAGTTTTTTTCCAAAGCAGAATTTCATATATATCTGTTGCCCTATCTTTGCGAATAGGTGTAATACCATGTACCAAGTATTTCATATGCAATATGCACCTCTCTTTGAGTCAGCATACGCATATAAGAGGCTGTTTATCCTCGCTGTTCCAAAACTATGAAGTACAAAAGTTTGTTTGCTTCGGTCTCTTTTTGAAATGACAAGCCGTAATAGCCACTTATGACCGGATTATCAAAATCGGCTCCATAATGTTTTCATTACCGCTATAAGTTAATCGGTTCACTAATCTCGGACACAAATAAATCCATCAAATCATGATTGGCACCCACATTGGTGACTTCGAAATGGCTGACACAGTGCTGGAGCCAAGGGAAGGTATCGCTCATCTCCCGGATCAGATCAAAGATCTCCAGGTCGGTGGTCTTGTGCTTGGAATGATAGCCAGAATACTGCTCGTGGGAGAAATCATGGGATGTCAGAAACCGCTGGATCAGGGCATAGGCTCCCTTGGGGTTGGTCTGGGAGTAATGCGTCTTCAAATCTTTGATGCGAAGGTCAAAATAAAGCGCCTTCAGGTGCTTTGCCTCACGCCGGGTCATCAGGCTGCGCTCTCTCGGCCAGCGTAGTGAAGCAGTACATCCTCCACGGAAAAGTCATTTTCGTCCTCGCCGTCATCGCTGTTGTACCACAGCCACTTTGCCACATAGGGCATGAACCAATCCTTGTCTTTCAAAGTGGTGATAAGCCGTCCAAAGATGCCGTAGTCCTTGGCGGCGCCAGTGCCATAGTAGCAGACAGTGCCATCGGACTGGGTTTCCTTGCGGAAACCATATTTCCCAAAGGCGTTGTCCACAGAGGACTGAATCGTCTGGGGCGTATATTTTTGTGCTTGTTCAATGCGCTCAATGTCCAATTTCATTTCCAGTTTCAGCATATCACAGCACCTCCTGAAAAGATTGACCACCCTTATTATATCAGGGTGGTCGAAATAGTGCAATCTTTTTCATGCTTTATTAGGTAATAATCGCCATAGGCTTAGCATCATCTGAACTTTCGGCAGGGGAGATGGCCCCATTCAGCATGACCGCCGGGTCGATGTACCCAATGAACTTATAGTAAATATCTACCTGCTGAGTGATGGCACCGTCATCGCTGCGTTCCTTTTCGTGCACTACGATCTTTTCAATAAGCTCATTGAGGATGCGGGCGTTGAGTTCTTTGAGGTCGGTATATTGCCTGACCAGCGGGAGGAAAGCCTCCACATCGTCATAGATCTGTTCGCTGGCGGAGATGGCTTCCGCCAGCGTTTTTTGTGCTTCCAGAAGGGCAACCCGCTCCTGCTCGTAGCTGGGCATCATGGACTGATACCGCTCCTCGGTGATCTTTTCCAGCGCCCGGTCCTCATAGAGCTTATTGGAGACCTTCTCCAACTCGCCCAGGCGTTTCTCCACTCGTTTGAGCTCCCTCCTTTGTCGCTCGGTGTTCTGCTGTTGCTGGGCTTGCTTGGCGGCCAGGAGCATCTGGGCGTAGTCCAGCTCCGCCACGGTTGCCCACTGGGCGTTGCGGCGGATATCCTCCAGCACCAGGGTGTTGAGCGTTTTCCAGCCGATGGCGTGGGAGGTGCAACGGCTTTTGCCGTAGTTTTTGTAGACCCAGCAGGAGAAGCCGGTGTAGCGGCCTCGTTTGCCGTCATAGCTAAGATTGAGGGAAGAGCCGCAGTCGGCGCACTTGACCAGCCCGGCGAAGGGCTGGACCTCATGGCTGCCGTTCTCCCGCCGTCGGGCTTTCATCATCTGGTGGACGGTGTCCCACAGCTCCTGGGTGACCAGGGGTTCATGGGTGTTCTCGGTGATGATCCATTCCTCCTCCGGGGCGGGGATGCGAGTCTTGTCAAAGAAACCTTTGAGTTTGGTGCGCCCGAACACGAGCTGCCCCAGGTAGACCCGGTTATTGAGGATGGCCCGGATGGAGGTGGCGTGCCAATCATAGGGCTTACGCCAGTACTCGCTTTTGAAGTAGTCGGGGTTATTCTGGTTGAAGTATGCCTGGGGATTGAGGATGCCACGCTCCCGGAGAATCTTGGTCATCCGCACATAGCCCACGCCCTCGGCGAACATCTGGAAGATGTCCCGCACCACATCGGCGGCGGGTGGGTCTACGATGAGGTGATGCCGGTCGGCGGGGTCTTTGACATAGCCGAAGGGGGCGTGGCTGCCCAGATACATTCCGGCCTTGGCTCTGGCCCGATGGGCGGCCTTGGTCTTACTGGAAGCCTGCCGGGCATAGAAGGAGTTGATCACATTGGTAAAGGGGAGCACCAGGCTGTCCAGGCCCTTTTGGGAGTCGATGTTCTCCGCCAGAGAGAGGAACCGGATGCCCTTTTCCTCAAAGTAGTGCTCGATGTACATCCCCATCTCGGCGTACTCTCGACCGAACCGGGAGAGGTCTTTGACGATAACCGTGTTGATGCGCCCAGTCTCGATGTCGTCGATCATCCGCTTGAAGTCAGGCCGCTCGAAGTTGGTGCCGCTCCAGCCATCGTCACAGTAGTACCCACCGATGGTGATGTGCTGTTCCTCACAGTATTGGGTGAGGATGGCCTTTTGGGTCTGGATGCTCCCGGATTCCCCAACGCTGCCGTCGTCCTGACTGAGCCGACAGTAGATGGCGGCAATTTCTTTGCTCATGCTTGATTCCTCCTTAGCCACAGACAATACCCCTAATCCTTGCCCAAAGCTATACCAGAACCCACCAAAGAATCCTTCGTAACTTTGGGCGGAATAGACGAGGTGAGGGAAGCGGTGATGAGGTCGCCCATCTTCTGAAACACATCCCTGCTGCCGCCGTAGTAGCTGGTGGTGATATACCGAACGCCGCGGATGGTCTGGCTGTGGGCGATCATGCTGTCCTCGAATAGAAACATCGGCTGGTACCTCCTTTACATTTTCTGCTGCCAGGTTTGCTGTTCTTCGTGGTCATCTGCCTTGTGGCCCATAGAAATTTTCTTCTTCCGCTCTTGGGAGAGGGCCTTGCGGTCGTCGTAGCCAGTCATGGATGCGGCTGGAGCAAGGCGCTGGCTACGCTCCAGAGCATGGCCCAGAGCGGCCACAGAGCGTACAATCCCACCAGGATCGGGATGGCCCACAGCCATGCCAGACTGGGTGTGGGCAGGTGTAGCTTCGGCAGAGAAGGCCGCCAGCCTTTCTTCCTCCCAGCCTGTTCCTGTCGCTCCAGCAGCTGATGGATCGTTGCCGCTTCCTTGGTCAGCGCCTCCGCCTGGGCATGCACTGCCTGCATGGTAGCGAGGCTGTTCTTCAATATGTCGGACTGGCTCGCCGTCAGACGGTACAGGGTGCTGAGGATCGCCAACAGGTCGTTCCATTCCTCCCCCATAGGATGTCGCTCTGGCGGCAAGTTCCTCTCCTTCAATTCTTCGATGGAGCATTTCTGCTCGGATCCTAAACTCACGCTCCATGACCTCCTTTCGGTATTTGTCCTCGTGGAGACGGTTATCCCGGCACTTCTTCCCTTTGGGAGTAGTATAGGTGATGGCCTGCCGGGTGGGTTCCCACCGCACCTGGTAGCCCCGCTGTTCCATCTCCCGGATGAAGTCCTCCCGGCGTTTAGCCCTCCTCATACACAGGTCGATGGTGTTCATGAGCTGGAATTTCCAACTCTCACCCCGGACCGCCGAGCGGTACTCACCGGGGCGCATCTTCTTATCCTGGACGTGCCTTTTGGGTGACTCCAGTACTTGCAGACCGTGGGTGCGACATATCTGGTCGCTGATCTGGCGCTGCCGTTGGAGGTCCGCGGCGTTTTGGTGCAGCTTGCGGCCATCCTTCCAGCTGACGCTGTTGACGATGAGGTGGTTGTGGAGGTGGTCTGCGTCCACATGGGTGGCCACCACCACTTCAAACTCCGGGAACAGCCGTTGGGCCAACTCCAGCCCGATGGTGTGGACTTCTTCTGGGGTGACGTCTTCCGCTGGAGAGAAGGACTGGACGAACTGATAGAACATCCTGCCATCGGATTTCTGGAACCGCCGCTTGGTGGTCATCATCTCATCGTAGGCAGACTGGGCAACGCAGTTGTGACCAGTCACCAGTCGGTGGTCTTTCCATGCGGTTTTCTTCTCCTGCGCCGCATAGGCCAGCACCCGATGTAGCGAGCTACCGCTTTGAGCCTTGTTTTTGATCGCGGTGAAGGTTGCCATCATCGCACCTCCTTGGAAAGTTGGCTGATCTGCTGGTAGAGCTTGGCATAGCCATCCACCAGGTCATCACCTCGGAGGATTTTCAACTTGCCCATGTTGGCCAGAGTGGTGAGCTGGTTTAGGTTCCGCCCCTGAGCCTTCAACTCGCTCAGCACAGCATCCAGGCCATCCACCCGGACGATCTCTTTGCCCAACGCACAGACGGTCATGTAGTCGGTGACCGTCATCCCGGCACCCCGGGCCAGGTGTTGGACGAGACTTTTCATGGTGGGCGTCATTCGGATGGTGACGATCTCGGTCTTGCGTTTTTCTCTGCGCATGTTTTTCCTTTCTCCCCCTCTGGGGGCTGGGGCACGGGGCAGCGCCCCGACCGCATCCGGCGTATAGCCGGGGGCTATGCTTGCCTCACCCAAGGGTGAGCGTCCGCATCCCTGACTTGAGTCCCAGGGGCGATAGGGTCAACGGTTCCGGGGGCTTGTTCAGCGTCACTTTCGGCACGGTGGAGCTCGATGAGCCGCTTGCCGTTACTCCTGCGGACGATGGCGGTGATGCCTTGTTCCGTAAGTGCCGCAGCGCTTTGGAGGATCTTCCGGGAGACGGTCTTGGGCGTGACGCCCTCCGCACCGTCAGGGTCGATACGCTTGGCCAACTCGGTGGGAGTGCCGATCCAGCTTGCTTTATTCCGCAGAAATTCAGAGAGGAGAAACACGACCCGCTCCTCCAGAAGCAGTGGCTGAGTGTAGGAGTCCGATACCAGCTCCCATACGTTTTCGGCGTTCCGCTCCAGCCCCATCTCCCGGTACTCAATGTCCCGGCCTACACAGTAGAGGGTGGCTCTGCGGCTGCCCCGCCGATCCTCCACCAGCGTGAAGCTGGAATCCACCGCGCCGCTGATGGCGGTGGTGCCGGAGATGCGGCTGAACACATCCTCGGCGGGTTCCTTGCGTAGATGATGGATGAGCAGGACGGCGATGCCGTGAGCGTCGGCCAGCCGCTTGAGGACAGAGAGGTCTCGGTAGTCATTGGCATAGAGTTGGTTCCCCGGATCATCTGGAGGGTGTCGATGATGACCAGGACGGTGTCCGGGTGTTCTGCAAGGAAGGCTTTGAGTTGCTGTTCCAGTCCACGGCCCAGCAGAGCGGCCTCGGTGGAGAAGTGAACGGTGGGCGGCGCGTCCTCGGTAATGTCCAGCAGCCGGTTTTGGATACGGAGCTGGGAGTCCTCCAGACAGAGATAGAGGGTAGTGCCCTGCTTCGCTGGCCTGCCCCAGACGCTTTCGCCTTTGGCGACCTGTACGCTGAGCCACAGGGCCAGCCAGGACTTGCCCACCTTGGGCGACCCGGCCAGGATGTGGAGTCCCTGGGAGAGCAGCGTGTCCACGATAAAGGGCAGCGGCACGAAGGGCTTGGCCATCAGTGTGACGCCGTCAATGGTGTTGAGCTTTTGATTCAAGAGAAAACCTCCTTTGCGATGTGGTTGGCATTGGCCTCTGCCTGTGTTAGAATACAGAGGAGGAATGCTTTTTGAAATCTGAAAGTGATGTTGGCGATTTTTCAAAAGTTCGCTTGCAGACAAAAAGGAGGGACGATATGGCATCGGAATATGGGCTGTATCTTTCTCTGCTCCCGGATGGGCAGATAAAAAGAGACCTCACCGGGTCGGCCGGCAAGGTCCCCTTGGAGGATACAACGATCCAGGATGAGTTGATTTTATTTTCTGAGTTGAACTTTGAGCCGTATGCTCTGGTGGTAGACCTGGTCCGCAATTGTGCGGGGAGCATTATGGTGCAGGATGAAGGTCATTATGGAGAGGTCGACATGAAGGAGTTTCAGTTCATGGCGGACACCGTGATCGACCTGGTGACCACCATGGAGAAAGAGTCTCCTCTGTATGGCACGCTGCTTCGCACCCAGATCGAAGATCAGATCACGACGGACGATGGAACTGCCATGTATCCGATTCGCACCGGGCAGGAGCTGGTTGCTCTGTTGACCGGAGTGATGCAGTTTCAGTTCGTGGTCAATGAGGTGCTGCATGACCTTTGCGAGAAGACACCGCTTGAACCAAAGAAGTACGAGGGCCTGTGGGAGATGCCGGTGACGGAGGTCTTAACACTGGAGGGGGATGGTTTGACTACACGATACCATTTCCGTTCGGCGGTGGACTACTACCATTTTCTTCTTCTGCATTTTGTGGCGGACAAGCCAAATGTGTCTCTGTGCCAGTGCTGCGGCAGATATTTTATTCCCAAGACGAAAAAGAAAACGCTGTACTGTGACCGTATTCTGAAGGATGGCAAGACTTGTAAGGAGTGGGGGCCGATCCTGAAGCACAAGCTGGCTGCTCGGAGGAACGAGGTCATCGAGGCTTTTGACCGGGCCAAGCGGAAAATGTACAAGCGCTACGAGCGGGCGGCAAATAAGATCAACCAGAAGCCCTCGGAGAAGGATCTGAGCTACGCTGAATACTATGAGTGGCTGGACAGGGCAACCAAGGCGAGAGATGATTATTTGGAGGGGAAAATCACAGTGGAAGACTGTTTGCGACAAATTGGGGAAGAAAAAGATGAAGATGGAAACTTTATCGAACTTATGGTATAATAGCTTGGCAAGTAGAATTACAAAATATGAACCTGCACCATTGATGCGGAGGGTCAAATCTTTGCAATGAAAAATTGGGGGACGAGTTGATGGATAACAAAAAATTGGATCGTTGGGCTGAACTGCTTTTAGATACGGGTAAGCGCAACAATCTGATCAACTTTAGAGATACAAAGGCATCCACTGTTGAAGTTGTTGCTCCGGCCCCTGATACCATATGGGAGAAGGCCAATGGTTCTGGGGACTTGGAGGTCTATGATCCTGGCCTCATTACCTTTGACGATGAGGACGAACAGCGTTCTCCTGAAGACGGCGAAAGAGAGACAAAACTAAGCCGTGAAGATTATCTTCAAACCTACAGCCCTATGTTGAAAAAAGCAAGCCAAATGTTGCTATACAGCCTTGGACCAAGCCCCATTCGCACTTTACAGAATATTGACAAGAAGGCTCAATCTGCTATTGAGGAAACTGGCGTTAATGTCGCATATATGGCATTTGGCTTTATTCACTGGAAGGAGAGCAATTCTTCTCAATATGAATATAGGGCACCTATTCTTTTGGCGCCGGTTCAATTTAGCAGGGAAACTGCCATTGCACCCTACCATATTGTTGTATCTTCCGATGAAATAGCAGTAAACCCCACATTCTCCTATAGGATGAACGCTGAACACGGGATTCGCCTTCCAGAGTATGAGGACGAGGGCCTTGACAGCTATTTGGATAAGGTTGCAGAGCTGGTCGGAAAATTGGGCTGGGCTGTGACGAGAGAGTGTAAAATCGGGCTGTTTTCCTTCCTGAAAATGAATATGTATCGCGATCTGAAGGATCATGCAGCTGCCATCTTGAAGAATAGAAATATTAGGACCTTGCTTGGCGAGCAGGTTGAGCGTGACAACGCCGAAAGTAGTTTTGATGAAGAAGCACTGGACTATGGAGGTGCCTTGATCCAACTTCATAGTGTCGTCGATGCGGACTCCAGCCAAATCGAGGCCATCGAGATGGCGAAATCTGGAGTGAGCTTTGTCTTGCAGGGCCCTCCGGGGACTGGAAAAAGCCAAACTATCACAAATATTATTGCTGAGTGCTTGAACGACGGGAAGAAGGTTTTGTTCGTTTCTGAAAAGCAGGCTGCTTTAACTGTTGTGTATGACAAGCTGAGGCAGGCTGGCTTGAATGATTTCTGCCTGGAACTTCATAGTTATAAGGCAAATCGGAAAGGCGTAATTGCCGAGCTGTGCCGTACATTACGCCTGGACAAAACAACCGTTTCAACCAAGGCAGATGAAGAAGTTACGACCAAAGAGAAGGCACAAAGGCAACTTGACCTTTATGCCGAGGAGCTACATAAGCAAAGACCGGGAATCGAAAGAAGCCTTTATCAGCTCTATGAGGAACACTCCGCCTGTCGACATGTCCCGGAACTCGAATTTCAGGTTCCTGCGATTGAGGACAAGGGTGCAAACTATTTAACTTCGGCGATTGAATTTTTGGAGCAGTATGTAGATTATCTCCCTTCAGTGGGCTATGACTACCACAAAAACCCGTGGTATGGATATAAGAACCAAGATACCTCCTACCAAACCACAATTCAAGTTAAGAGTGATTTGCAGGAATCGATAAAGTTTTTTCAAACTCTCATTTTGCTTTCTGACGAACTGGCCACCAAGTATGGTGTAGCATTGGAAGGGATTGACAGCGCACGATATTGGCGAGATTTCTTGTCATTTGTAGTGACCTCAGATATCATTACACCTGCATTCTTGAAAGACCCCAATCTGGTAGATGCCCTGCGCAGGATGGCGGCCTTAAGTGCAGAGATCCACGAGATCCAAACGAGTCTTGATGCTGTATATGGTCAGGACATTTACCAAATTGATGGAGCGGAATACTGTAAAAAGCTCACAACACAGTTTGGTAGTTTCTTTTCTCGCCTATTCAATCAGGAATATCGGCAGACAGTTGCGAATCTCCAGGTTTGCAAGCGGAGCGATGGCAAACTGTCATATCAGGATGCCGTAGCCCTTACCCGGAAACTTTCGGAATATCAGGAAAAGACCCAAGCGTTTGAAGCACTTGAGGTCTCGGCCAAGGGAGGCCTGGGACCGGGATATACCGGCCTTCAGGGAGACTGGGCGCACGTTGAAGAGCAACTTGACCAGATGGGGGCCATCATAAATGGAAAGCACGACTATGGTCGGTTGGCAGAGCTTTCTCTGTCGGAATTTCAGGCCGAACAGCCGACTTTTGAAAATCTTGCGAAGAGGCTTTCTGCTTGCCTTGATCTGTTTGGCGACTGGTATGATCGGCTTGCGGCAGCGTTTGATAACGAGATTTTTGATTTGCGTACTGTCCAGGATCAAGAGGCTCTTGCCAAGCTCGAAGCCTGTCACTGCGATGCCGATAAAATTGATAACTGGTGTAGATTCCGCACGTTGTTGGCTCAACTGCGAGATGTTGGATTGCTGTCCTTTGTTGACTATGTGATCTCGCAAAATTATGAGGCGAAGAATATGGTCACCGCATATAAGCGAGCATTTTTGCATCAATGGATCGACTGCATTATTGCCACTACACCTGCCTTGGCTGATTTCAATCGGGTGATTCAGGACAGAGCTGTGGTTACATTCTCACAAAAAGACACTACGCAGTTCGACATTAGCAAAGCACAAATCCGCCAGAAGCTCTCAGCCCAAAGACCGTCTCTTGATATGGTTTCATCTGGTAGTGCTGTTTCTATTTTGCTCCGTGAGGGAGAGAAGAAAAGACGGCAAAAGAATATCCGTACCTTGCTGGCGGAGACCGGGGAGCTTATCCAGATCATAAAGCCTTGCTTTATGATGTCGCCATTGAGCGTCAGTACGTTTCTGGATCCAGATATCATACATTTTGATACAGTGATTTTTGACGAGGCGTCGCAGATATTCCCCCAGGATGCGGTGGGCGCTATATATCGCGCTAAACAGCTCATCGTGGTGGGCGATTCCAAGCAAATGCCGCCCAGCAACTTTTTCTCTGCAACTGTGGAGGATGACTCACCAGATGAAGAGATTGGCGATGTGACGGATTTTGAATCCATCCTTGATATGTGCTCCACCACTATGCCGCAAATGCGCTTGCGGTGGCATTATCGTAGCCGGTATGAGCAGCTGATTGCTTTCTCTAACCGCAATTTTTATGACGGGGATTTGGTTACATTTCCCTCCGCAACAGCAGATACACATGGCGTGGGTGTAGACTATTACCATGTGGATGGAATATTTGACCGCAAAAGTCATACAAACCGAAAGGAAGCAGAATTTGTTGTTGATCTCATTTTTAAGCATATTCAAGAGTATCCGGGCAGAAGCCTTGGCGTAGTGGCGTTCAGCGTAGCACAGCAGGAACTGATCGATAACCTCCTGTCAAAGCGACGTCAAGAAAATCCGGATATGGAGGGCTTTTTCAAAGGAGAGCGCAAGGAACCATTTTTTATCAAAAACCTTGAAACGGTGCAGGGCGATGAACGGGATACTATCATATTCAGCGTTGCATATGGCATTGACTCTCAAGGGCGCCTGCTCCATAATTTTGGCCCTCTGAATCGGGTCGGCGGTGAACGCCGACTGAATGTTGCGGTCACCCGAGCAAAGTGCAATGTGCAGTTGGTATCCTCCATGCATTATACGGACATTGACCTGAGCCGTACATCGTCAACTGGAGTTACATTGTTGCGGGCGTATCTGGACTATGCCGAGAATGGCACTATTGCCTTGGAGCGAGCGGTCTCAATCAGCCCTTTTGAACAATTTGATTCCGAGTTTGAAATGGAAGTTTGCGATTTCCTGCGGGACAATGGATTTGAAGTAGATATGCAGGTCGGTTGTTCTGGATTCCGCATAGATCTTGGTTTACGTCGGTCAGGAAGTTCGGATTATGTCTTGGCGATTGAATGTGATGGAGCTACCTATCATTCATCAAAAAATGCCCGTGATCGGGATCGCCTCCGTCAAGAGATCTTGGAGCGTATGGGCTGGAAATTTTACCGCATTTGGTCCACGGACTGGTTCAAAAACAAGAGAGTGGAAAAGGAGCGCTTGTTGGGGGCGGCAAAACAGGCGGTAAAGGCTCCCACCTCAGTAGTCCAGCCTATGCTGGATATAGAAGAATCCGCCGCTGAGATTTTTGAGACCGTATCAACTGCCAATGATTTTAAGTTTCAACAATACAAAATAGCCGATATCCCCGCTCTATCCAAACGGTATTTACCAAATAACTTTAAGGGTATGGTGAAGGCCATTTTGGAAATAGAGGCCCCTCTTTCAGAGGATCTGCTTTTAAAGCGCACGGTTATATACTTTGGCCGAGAGAAAGTGACGAGCGTTGTTCAACGGACCTACGAGCAACTAATGCAAGGGTGTCGTCGGGATGGGATCATTCGTCGGGATGGCTTTTTATATCTGGAGGGGCAGAGTGAGTGCCCGTTCCGAACACCTTCTAACGATTTGAAGCGTGACATCAAAGATATCTGCTTGGAGGAGTTAGCTTCTGGGCTGCTCGAACTGCTTCGTCAAAATGTAACGGCAGATAAGACTGGGCTCTATCACGCCTTTGCGGGGCAGTGCGGTTGCAGTCGGGTTGGCAAAGCTATTAATGAGCGGTTTGACGATGCACTTGGACTGTTAAAGGACAAAATAAATGTGGACGGAATTATGCTTTCGATTAAATAGAAAATTGTAAAATCCCTTTTTCTCCTTGGGGAGAATATGATTTACCATCGTTGAGTTTTCCAAAACAAAGCATTCCCGCTTTTCGAGGATATGAAAAGCGGGAATGCTCTATTTTTGGAGCTACTGGCCGGACTTGAACCGGCGACCTGCTGATTACGAATCAGCTGCTCTACCAACTGAGCCACAGTAGCGTATAAAATTGTTGAATTTGCGGAGTGGAGGAATGTCCCCTTACGGACAGCCACTGACCTGCTGATTACGAATCAGCTGCTCTACCAACTGAGCCACAGCAGCATATGAAATTATTTCGCCTTAAACGGAGCTGCTCTACAGCTGCTTTGCAACTCAGAAGTCTATCATATTTTGAAGCCCCCGTCAATCCCGAAAAGGAGGCTTTTTTATTCCTGTCGCCGGGGAAAGACCAGGAGCAGGCCGGGCAGAACGGCCCCTGCGGTAAGAGTAAGAGGGACGACAGCGGGGAAGAGTAAGACTTGAGCACCCAGCAGTCCGAGAGCCAAAACGACGGCCAAAACACTTTTGGGCAGCGTGGAGAGAAAGTCCAGCCAGGCGCACCGAAGGGAGGCCTCCGGCCAGGTGAGGGCGGGGAAGAGGTGAAGTCCCACCCCCCAAAGGAGGATCAGCCCAGCAAATCCAAGCCCCGACAGGGCGGTGAAGATCCCGCCCAGGTCGAGGTAGTACCAGACGGCGGTGGCCAAAAGGATGTTCAGGCTCAAAAACAGAAGGCCCCAGGCCATTTTGGACAGAAACCGACTGCGGAAGGTAGAGCAATAGGCGCGCAGCAACTTGACCGGCGCGTCCTTTGCCAGCTGCTCCATCACATATCCCATGGCCGACAGGGCGGGCCCAAGGGTGAAAATGGGCAGACAGGTGAGCAGGAAAACAAAATTCAGTCCCACCCAATCGGGAAAGTTCTGCGCCAGGACAGTGAGATACCAGCGAAAGCCCTGACGGCTTCCGGGGGCCTTCTCATGCTTGTTTGCCATGTCGCCCGCCTCCTTGAGATCCCGGAGCTGAAAGCCCTGGAAAGAATAAAACCATTGTAACGTTTCCAGCTTCAAAAGGCAAGGGGACAGCGGGAGAATCTTTCGTGATATTTGACAATTTTGCAGGCTGGTTTTTCATAAAGCCTACAAATTTGTGTGATATGGCCCAAAAATCCTTGCCTTCCTTGGCCGGATGTTGTATAGTATGAATCAGAAAAGCTGGAAACGTTTCCAGAAAATTCGACCGAAAGCACATCACATACATTTTGAAGGAGGAACACACAATGAAAAAGAGTTGGCTCGCACTGGCGCTCACCGGCGCCATGACCCTCGGCCTTCTGGCCGGCTGCGGCGGCGGAGATAAGCCCGCCGTCGGAAGCGGCGACGGCAAGGGCAGCGTCTACTATCTGAACTTCAAGCCCGAGCAGGACAAGGACTGGCAGGCCCTGGCCCAGACCTACACCGAGAAGACCGGTGTGCCCGTCACCGTGGTCACTGCCGCCTCCGGCCAGTACGAGACCACCCTGATGGCCGAGATCGGCAAGAGCGAGGCCCCCACCATGTTCCAGGTCAACGGCCCCGTGGGTCTGAACAACTGGAAGGATTACTGCTACGACCTCACCGGCTCCAAGGTGCTGGGCGAGCTCACCAGCGAGGACTTCACCCTGAAAAACGGCGACGAGGTGGCCGGCATTGGTTACGTCATCGAGACCTATGGCCTCATTACCAACACCAAGCTGCTGGAGCAGGCGGGCTACAAGACCTCCGACATCCAGAGTTTTGCCGATCTGAAGAAGGTGGCCGAGGACATCACCGCCCGGAAGGATGAGCTGGGCTTTGCCGCCTTTACCTCCGCCGGTATGGACGGCTCCTCTGACTGGCGCTTTAAGACCCACCTGGCCAACCTGCCCATCTATTTTGAGTACCAGGCCGACGGCATCGGCTCCACCGAGGCCATCAAGGGCTCCTTCCTGGATAACTACCGCCAGATGTGGGATCTCTATATCAACAACGCCACCTGCGATCCCAAGGATCTGTCCGCCAAGACCGGCGATGACGCCGTGGCCGAGTTCGTGAACGGCGAGGCTGTCTTCTACCAGAACGGCACCTGGGCCTACGGCGACGTGAAGAGCCTGGGCGACGACAGCCTGGCCATGATCCCCCTGTACGTGGGCGCCGGCGACGAGGCCAAGCAGGGCCTGTGCACCGGCACCGAGAACTACTGGTGCGTCAACAAGAACGCCAAGGCCGAGGACATTCAGGCCACCCTGGACTTCATGTACTGGTGCGTCACCTCCGACGAGGGCACCACCTCCATGGCCAGCGATATGGGCTTTGTCATCCCCTTCAAGGCCGCCAAGGAGTCGGAGAACCTCTTTGTCAAGCAGGACGCCGAGCTCACCGCCGCCGGCAAGACTCCCGTGTCCTGGAACTTCACCACCATGCCCTCCGAGGAGTGGAAGAATGTTCTGGGCTCCGCCCTGACGGCTTACGCCGCCGACCAGACCGATGCCAACTGGGCCGCCGTGGTCTCCGCCTTCGTGGACAACTGGGCCGCCGAGTACAAGCTGGCCAACGGCTGAGCCCCTCGGGCACAAATCAAATAAAAAAGGAAAAGGGGCGGGCGTCTGCCCGCTCCTTTTTGAAAAGAGAGCCCTTCCCCCCCGGCGGGGGAGGAATTTGAGATATGGAGGTGGCTTACCGCTATGGAACGAGCGCTGAAACGCTGGTCTCCCTTGTTTATCCTGCCCACATTCCTGGCTTTTGCCATCGGCTTCATCTACCCCTTTGTTGAGGGCGCGTACCTGTCCCTGTGCCAGTTCACCACCGTGCGGGACGCCAAGTTCATAGGCTTCGGCAACTATATCCGGGCTTTCGGCGACAGCCAGTTTCTGGATTCCTTCTGGTTTACCGTAGCCTTTACAGTGGTGTCGGTGGTGCTCATCAACGTCATCGCCTTCCTTTTCGCGCTGATGCTGACGAAGAACCTGAAGGGAACCAACATCTTCCGCACCGTGTTCTTTATGCCCAACCTCATCGGCGGCATCGTGCTGGGCTATATCTGGCAGATCCTCATCAACTGTGTGCTGTCCCTTGTGGGTAAGCCCCTGCTGGCGCTGAACGCCACGGCGGGCTACTGGGGCCTCATCATCCTCATGTGCTGGCAGCAGATCGGCTATATGATGATCATCTATATCGCCGGGCTCCAGGCGGTGCCCGACGACCTGACCGAGGCGGCCCAGATCGACGGGGCTACCCCCCTTCAGACCCTGCTGCGGGTGAAGCTGCCTATGGTGATGCCCTCCATCACCATCTGCACCTTCCTCACCCTCACCAACGGCTTCAAGCTCTTCGACCAGAACCTGGCCCTCACCGCCGGCGAGCCCAACCACGCCACCGAGATGCTGGCCTACAATATCTATAATACCTTCTACGCCCGCTCCGGCCCCCAGTGGAAGGGCATGGGCCAGGCCAAAGCAGTTCTGTTCTGTATTCTGGTAGTGGCCATCTCCATGCTCCAGCTCAAGGCCACCCGTTCCCGGGAGGTGCAGCAGTAATGACAAAAAAGAAAACCGCCGTCAACGGCCTTTTGATCGCCCTGCTCACAGCGCTGAGTGTCGCCTGGGTCTACCCGGTGTTCATGATCCTGATGAACACCCTGAAGACCGAGCGCGCCATCACCACCTCCACCGCCTTCCTTCTTCCCACGGCGGAGACCTTCGCGGGAGTTCAGAACTATGTCAGTGCCATCGTCTCCCAGGGATTTTTACAGGCCCTGGGCTATAGCCTGCTCATCACCTTCACCTCGGTGGCCCTCATCCTGATCTGCTGCTCCATGTGCGCATGGTATATCACCCGGGTCAAGGGCTGGGTGAGCAAAATTCTCTATTTTCTCTTTGTACTGTCCATGGTGGTGCCCTTCCAGATGGTCATGTTCACCCTGTCCTCCACGGCGGACATGCTCAAGCTGAACACCCCCTGGAACATCTGCGTCATCTACCTGGGCTTCGGCGCGGGCCTGGCGGTGTTCATGTTCTGCGGCTTTGTCCGCTCGGTGCCCCTTGAGGTGGAGGAGGCCTCCATGATCGACGGGTGCAATCCAGTGCAGACCTTCTTCCTCATCGTCCTGCCCATGCTCAAGCCCACCCTGGTGAGCGTGGGCATCCTGGAGGCCATGTGGGTGTGGAACGACTACCTGCTGCCCACTCTGGTATTGGACATCAAGAAATATATGACCATCCCCATGCTCATCCAGCGCTTCCGGGGCTCCTTCGGGCGGGTGGAGATGGGCCCCATGATGGCCTGCATCATGCTCACCATCATCCCCATCATCATCGTCTACCTGGCCGGACAGAAGTATATCATCAAAGGGGTTGCCGCCGGCGCTGTAAAGGGATAAAATAGTCGAAGATCATCGAAAGGGGGGAGAGCCATGCCCATGACCATCAAGGATATCGCCCAGCGCTCGGGCTACGCCGTGGGCACGGTCTCCCGTGTCCTCAACGGCCACCCCGACGTCAGCGACGCGGCCCGGGAGCGCATCCTGGCCGTGGTGGCGGAGACCGGCTTCCGCCCCAATGACACCGCCCGGCACCTGAAACAGCGGGGCAGCCGGGAGGTGGCCATTATCGTCAAGGGCGCGGGCAACCTCCTCTTCGCCCGTATTTTGGAGGAGGCCCAGCGGCTTTTGAAGGCCGACCACCGCCCCGCGGCGGTCTATTACCTGGACGAGAATGATGACGAGGTGGAGCAGGCCCTGCGGGTGTGCCGGGAGCTAAAGCCCCTGGGCTTTCTCTTCCTGGGCGGCAACCGGGACAACTTCAAGCGCTCTTTTGAACACGTGACCCTGCCCAGCGTCCTGGTGACCACCCGGGCGGATACTCTGGGCTTTCCCAACCTCTCCAGCGTCTCTACCGATGACGTGGAGGGGGCCTCTCAAGCCGTGGGCTGCCTGTTGGACGCCGGCCACCGGCAGGTGGGGATCATCGGCGGCGAGAGCTGTGTGGCCGCCCCCGTTATGGGCTGCAACACCAGCCAGCTGCGCCTGATGGGCTGCCAGCAGGCCTGCACCCAGCGGGGGGTGCCCTTCGACCCTCAGCGCCAATCCGCCATCGCCCGCTATTCCATGGAGGGGGGCTATGAGGCCACGGTGACGCTCCTGGAGCAGTTCCCCGGCCTCACCGCCATCTTCGCCATGTCCGACGTGATGGCCATTGGCGCCATCCGGGCCCTCCACGACCAGGGGATCCGGGTGCCCCAGGACGTGTCGGTGGTGGGCTACGACGGCATCGAGCAGGCCGGCTACTGCGTTCCGCGGCTGGCCACTGTCTGCCAGAATTGGGAACAACTGGCCCGGCGTGGAGTGGAGATCCTCCTGAACCAGGCCGAGGGCGGCTGCGCCGTCCACGAGATCGTCCCCTTCTACCTCTCCATGGGAGAGAGCGTGGGACGCAAGGAAGAAAACTCTCATTGACAGGATGGATGACCATGCGAAGCAGCGGTGTGTTGATGCACCTGACCAGCCTGAGCTCTCCCTACGGTATCGGCGCCATGGGCCAGGCGGCCCGTGACTTTGCCGACTTTTTGGCCCGGAGCGGCCAGACCTATTGGCAGCTTCTGCCTATGGGCCCGACCAGCTACGGCGATTCTCCCTACCAGAGCTTCTCCACCTTTGCCGGCAACCCCTATCTCATCGACCTGGACGAGCTGGCACAGGCGGGTCTTCTGGAAGGCGCGGAGTATCAGACGGTGGACTGGGGGGACGATCCCGAAAGCGTGGATTACGGGCTTCTGTACGAAAAACGCTATCCTGTCCTGCGCAAGGCGGTAGTGAGACTGCGGGAAAACCTGCCGGCGGACTACCCCCTCTTTCTGGCGGAGAACGCCCCGTGGCTGCCTGACTACGCCCTTTACATGGCGCTGAAGGATCACTATGAGGGACAGCCCTGGTGGGAGTGGCCGGAGCCTCTTCGCAGCCGCCAGGGCGCCGCGCTGGAGGAATCCCGCCGCTGTCTGGCGGAGGGGGTGGCCTTCTGGCAGGGGGTGCAGTACCTCTTCTTCCACCAGTGGAGGGCGCTGAAAAAGTACGCCAACGACAAGGGCATCCGCTTCATCGGCGACCTGCCCATCTATGTGCCTTTGGACTCCGCCGACGTGTGGGCCCGGCCCGACCAGTTCCAGCTGGACGACCAGCTGCGGCCTGTGGAGGTCTCCGGCTGTCCCCCCGACGGCTTCACCGCGGACGGCCAGCTCTGGGGCACCCCCCTGTTTGACTGGGAGAGGATGGAGCGGGACGGCTACAGCTGGTGGATCGAGCGGATCCGCCGCCAGCGGGGGTTCTGCGACGTGCTGCGCATCGACCACTTCCGGGGTTTTGAAGCCTACTATGCCATCCCCTACGGGGAGGAGACCGCTCGCAACGGCCACTGGCGGCAGGGCCCGGGAATAAAGCTGTTCCAGGCGGTGGAGCGGGCGCTGGGAAAGCAGGACATCATCGCCGAAGATCTGGGTTTTCTCACCGAGGGCGTGTATCAGCTCATCCGAGACACCGGCTTTCCCGGTATGAAGGTACTCCAGTTTGCCTTCGACAGCCGGGAGGAAAGCGACTATCTGCCCCACAACTATGGAAAGCGCTGTGTGGCCTATGTGGGCACCCACGACAATGACACCGCCCTGGGCTGGCTGGGAACCTGCGCCCCGGAGGATCGGGCTTTCGCCCTGGACTATCTGAAGCTGACCGAGGCCGAGGGCTATCACTGGGGCCTGATGCGGGGGATCTGGGCCTCCTCGGCGGAGCTGGCGGTGGTCACCGCCCAGGATCTGCTGGGTCTGGGGCATGAAGCCCGGATGAATGAACCGTCCACCCTGGGAATGAATTGGAAATGGCGCGCCCTTCCCGGGGCCTTTACCAGGGAGCTTGCCCAAAAGCTCCGGCACGAGACCGGGATCTACCGCCGGCTGCCCCGGCAGTGAAAAAACGGGGGCGGCCGATGGAAAGCCGTTTTGTGGACGGCGCTTTGATCTGAAGATGAAAAAAGAGCCTCTTCCGTGACGGAAGAGGCTCTTTTTGGCTCTTTTTCAGCCCCAACCCAGGTTCTGGGTGGGACAGCCAGGGCCCGGGCAGGGGAGGGGGGCGGTGTCCTGACCGACCACGCCGCTGCCCATGCCGTAGCTCATATCCACCCCGGGGGCGAAGCCGGGGGCTGTGGCGGGACTTACATCCCCACTGACGGCGGTCTGGCCCCCCTGGCCAAAGAGGGGATTATTGACATGCCAGGGCCGGTGTCCGGGCAGATAGAAGGTGACGAACTTGACGGAGAAAATGTCGCAGGTGACAAAGGTCTGGCTCAGCTCCTGGTAGAGGGTCACAACGCTGGTGCCCACGGCGAAGAGCACGCCGGCCTTGGCGGTGAGGGTCTGGGTGCCCACCAGGAACTCGATGACCACGTACTGGCCCAGGTTTTCGGAGAGAAATTGCTGCATGGAGCCCTCCATGGCCGGGGTATCGAAGTCCTGCTGGGGCGGGGTGGTGATGGTGCTTTGGTCGGCGGCGTTCAGCGCGGCGGCCAGAGACGAATCCTGTGTGGGATTGGGATATAATCTTGCCATAATGTGGATAGCCTCCCTTTCAAGTGTCCGCGTATGCGGCGGTGGGATTGTAGAAGCAATGGTCGCCGATGCGGACTACAAAGGAGCCCACGGCGGATGGGAAATTAGGTTTACAGGTGTCGCTGTAGGGATTGAAGAACCACAGGGCGGAGCCCAGGTTGGTCAGCCGGTGGCCCGCCATGGCCCACTCGGCGATGTCCCAGTGGATCTGCTCCAGGCTCATGTTGTAGATGTTCTGGGCGTTGTATGTCCCGCCCACGGTCTCCATGGCGCAGACGAACTGACGGGGCTGGAAGATGACCTGCTTGACGGTCTTATATTTGGCGTACTCGCCGTATGTAATGTTCACACGGTTCATCACTACCGAGGCCACCGCCTTCATGCCATTTTCTCCCTCGCCCCCCGCCTCGCATTTGATGATGCGGGCCAGGGCCTCCAAATCGGAATATGCCATTGTCTCACTCCTTTGTCGGCGGTCAAACGGGCGGAAGGTCGTCGATCTCATCGAATTGGAGCTGGCTCAGCGTCCCCGTCTGCTCGCGGTACTCGTTCAGAAGAAGATCGTAAAAGCGCAGCAGGGCGGCCCCCAGCACCAAAACGGAGGCCAGGATATTGACCTGGGCGGAGCGCAGAGCCAAAGGATCTTCTCCCGTCTGAGCCCTCTCCAGGGTGCCCAGGGCCAGGCGAAAGAAAAAGCCCAGAGAGCCGATGACCAGAGCCGAGGAGGCCCGCTTGAAGGGCAGGGGAGAGGGAAGGGACTGCGCGTCGCCGCCCCGAAGCGCGGCGGCGACCTGACCGCGCTGGATGAGCAGCGACCAAAAGGAAAAGAGAACGGAGAGGATCAAAAGGATGAGAAAGAAGACCGAGCCGTCCAACTGAAGCAGTCCCCGCTGAAGCTCCGCGCGTTCCTCCATGCTCCCGCCTCCTCTCGCCCGCTTCATGCCATTCTACGCCTTTGCGGCGGAAAGGGTGCGTTTCCTTAGAGAGGAAGAGAAAAAGAGAAGCGGGACGCCGCGGCGTTCCGC
>NZ_CALPCU010000024.1:0-32131 GCF_943193085.1 Vermiculatibacterium agrestimuris
CCCGCCGGGAACCTGGTTCCCGGCGGGCGTTTCCTGATATTCAGCGGTTTTTAATTGATGGAACGCCTTCCGGCCAAGACCTCGATGTAGTCTTCCCGGTTTTTGCGCAGCAGCTGGGGGATATTCAGCTCGTAGGGACAGCGCTTCATGCACGCTCCGCAGTCCACACACTGATCCACCTTGGCCATCTCGGCCTGCCAGTGGGGAGAGAGCCAGTCGGCGGAGGGGGAGCGGCGGATCATCTGGGAGATGCGGGCGCACTGGTTGATGACGATGCCCACGGTGCAGGGGGCGCAGTAGCCGCAGCCCCGGCAGAAGTCGCCCAGCAGCTCCTTGCGGTCGGCGTCGATGACGGCCTGGAGCTCTCCGGTGAGGGCGGGGGTCTCCTGGAAGAAGGAGAGCCACTCGTCCAGCTCGCTCTCCCGCTGGATACCCCAGATGGGCAGCACGTTGTCGTACTGGGACATGAAGGCCATGCAGGCCCTGGAGTTGGTGAGAAGTCCGCCGGACAGGCCCTTCATGGCGATAAAGCCCATGTTTTTCTCCCTGCACCGCTCCACCAGGGCGATGTCCCGGTCGGAGGCCAGGTAGCTGAAGGGGAACTGGAGGGTCTCATAGAGGCCGCTGTCCACGATCTCCTCGGCCACGCCGATCTTGTGGGCGGTGATGCCGATGTGGCGGATCAGACCCTTCTCCTTGGCCTCCAGAATGGCCTCATACATCCCGGTGCCGTCCCCGGGGCGGTAACACTGGCTGACGCAGTGGAACTGGTAGATGTCTACGTAGTCGGTCTTGAGCAGCTTCAGAGAGGTGTGCAGCTCCTCCCAGAACTTGTCCGGGGTTTTCGCCATGGTCTTAGTGGCCAGGATGATCTGATCCCGCTTGCCCGCAAAGGCCCGGCCCAGCTTCTCCTCACTGTCGGAATAGGCCCGGGCGGTGTCGTAGAAGGTAAAGCCGCCCTCCAGAGCCTTGTGGAGAATGGCGACGGCGGTGTCCATATCGGCCCGCTGGATGGGCAGGGCGCCGAAGGCGTTCTGAGGGGTGGTGATGCCGGTGGAGCCCAGGGTGATGGTTTTCAAGGCGTGATCCTCCTCTTTGTGTGGGTATCCAATTTATAAAAATAGTACTATATTCCCGCAAAAAGTCAAGTCCTTTTGCCGGTCAGCCCATCCGCCGCCAAAGGCGGAAAAGGGCCGACTTCCATGGGGGCAGAGCGGCTTCGACGAGCTCTGCCTCCCGCTGTAACAGCTGGAGGGCGCGCTGCCGCTCCGCCTCAGAAAGGGTGTGCTGGCTGAACCGGGCCTTTTGGGCCAGGGCGGCGAGGCTCTGATCCAGCGCCTCCTTCTCCTCCGGGACTTTGCCGGCCCTTTCCCAGCTCTGGAGCCTGCGGTGACAGCGCCAGGCCCACAGCACGGCGGCGTTGGTGTCGGCCTGGGTGAGCTTCTCCCTCCGGCGGCGCAGGCGCCAGCGCCATCCCACCAGGGCCAGAGCTGCCAGACCCAGCAGGAGCAGGGGCCATGGGGGAAGGGTGTGGGGCGTCTCCGGGGCGGCGTTGGCGGCGTTCTCCTTGGGCGGCGCGCTGGGGGCGGCAGAGGGCGCCGCCGGGGGGGCGGCAGAGGGCGTGGTCGCCGCCGAGGGCGTGGGGGAGGGGGTGGCCGCGGGGGGCTCCTCCTGCGCAAATTCCGCCGTGGTCAGTGTGCCGGTGCCCTCCCCCTGGAAGCCGGGAGTGCACTCCACAGGATACCAGCCGATGTCGTCAAAATAGATCTCCACCCAGGCGTGGGCGGCGGAGTCGGGCACCACGGCGTAGCCCGAGCGGGGCACATCCACCACATAGCCGCTGACGTACCGGGCGGGGATCCCCATGGCGCGTAGCAGCAGAGTGCCCGCCGTGGCATAGTGCATGCAGTAGCCCTGATGGCTCTCGTTGAGGAACCAGTTTACATAATCTTCTCCGGCTGGCGGCGCGGGGGTGTCCATGTCATAGGTGGTGGTCTCCTCCAGCCACCAGGCCAGCTGGCTCCAGACGGTGTAGGCGTACTGGGTGCGCAGCCGGTCGATTTCCTCGTCGGTGACCTCCTCTCCGGCCCAGCTGCCGTTTTGCAGGGGGTCGCCGCCGTAGAGATAGATGCCTTCTCCGTTAGCCCACTGGTTTTCCGCCCACTTTAGAAGCTTGGCGTAGTTCTCCGGGGAGCGGACGCCGAGAAGGTAGCGCTCCCCGTCCATTTGATCGATCCAATCCAGCAGCATCTGCCGGGTGTCCTCGGGGAGCTGGAGGTAGTGGTCGTAGACAAAGCCCCGGTAGGCCCTGGACGCCCCGGCGGAGCTGTCCTCCTGGGCGCCCAGTCCGGGCCAGTACATGTAGGGCAGATCCTCCCAGTCGGGCAGGAACTGGTAGGTGTGCTCCCAGGTCTGACCCTCCCTGTGCAGGTGGGAGTCGTCACCGAAGGAGGCCCCCTCGGGCAGTTCCGTGAGGGCATAGGGATAGTAGACGCAGCCGCCGGGGGCGGCGATGTTTTCCACCGTCATGGTCTGGTAGTCCAGCTCCCTTGTCTCCATAGGCCGGTATGTGGAGGAATAGAATGGAATGTAGCTGTAAATATCCCGGGTGGCCTGGCCCAGCATCAGCTGGGGGGTGGTCTCCTCAGCCGCCAGGATATCCTCCAGCTCCCGGCGGTCGGCGCGGGACATAGGCTCCCACCGGGTGCCGGTGTACACGTCGGCGGAATAGCCCCGCAGGTAGTGCTTGCCCAGGACGTTGGTGTGCACCCGCAGGGCGGAGCGGCCGGTACGGGAGGCCCCGCCTCCGGTGAGGGAGACGTACTGGGTGGAGCCGCTGCCCCGCCACCCCAGGAAATCAAAGCGGCTGAGCACAGCGGAGAAGTCCATCCGGTTCACCGCGTTGAAGGCGTCGGCCCGGGCCTGGGCCGCCCAGGCGGGCTGACAGGGGCCTTCCACAACGGGGACAAGGCTCAAAACGAGGAGGGCGAGCAGGCTTACCCAGGCCAGGCCCAGAGCGGGCAGCCGGAGCCGGGCGGTGCCGGCGGGATCTTTGGCCGCAGTCCCGGAGGTGAGCAGAAGGGTGAGCCAAACCGCCACCAGGCTCGCCATGGGCAGGTCGTCGGGGGCCTCGGTGACGCAGAGGGCGGGAAGGATGGGCAGAAGGGTCAGCAGGAAGGTGGGCAATGTCTGCCGCAGGCAGAGAAGGCAAAAGGCCAGCGCCAGGGCATAGACCACCCCTGCCATAAGGAGCCAAAGGGTGGTGTAGACAGGCCAGACCTCCGCCGGCAGCTGGGCTACCGGCTCGATGGCGGAGATGCCGGGGATCTTTTTGGCCGCGGTGTTTACTACCCCGCACCAGATCGACGCCTCGCCCAGGAGTATGGGCTCCCAGAGCTGCCGCAGAGCCCAGCCCCAAAGCCCCAGAACCAGCACAGTCAGCGGGAGCTTGAACCGGGGCAGGGAAAAAATGACCAGCCACACCAGAGTCAACGCCCCGCAGCCTTTGAGCAGGGCCTGGTGGTCGGCCTCCAGACCGTAGACGGTGAGGACGCAGAAGGCCACGCTGACCAAGGCCAGGAAGAGAAGAAGGCCGTCAGTGAGCACGGTCAGGGGGGTCTTGCGGGCGGGGATGCGTTTCTTTGCCGCTCTCATGCGCCGTCACCCCCCGTCAGGTGGAGGGAACGGCCCAGCCGGTCGGCGTCCAGGATGGACTTGCCCGTCTCCGGGGCCTGCTGGGACAGCAGAGCCTCCAGACACCGCCGCAGGTCGTCTGCCCCGGAGATGTCGAAACGGTGGGTATCGCCGCTTACCGGCTCCGCCCAGGCCATGGCGAAGGGGCGGTTTTGCGCCAGCAGGGCTCTGCCGGTGCCGGAGAGGACGTCCAGAAGACGATCCATAATCTCCGCCGTGCCGAAGCAGTCAAAGGTGAGTACGGGAAGGGGATGGATGGTCTCCAGGGTCTCCCGCACCACCAGATCGTCCCGCTTGGCGGAGAGCTTCCAATGGATGGAGTTGAGGGGGTCGCCGGGGCGGTAGGCTCTGGGGTCGTAGTCCTCTCCGGGCCCGCCGCCGGGCCGGGGCCGCAGTCCGGGAGCCTCCTGCTCGGGGAGGGGCGGCAGGTCGGCCACCTGGGACAGGGGCTCCACCCACAGCTGGGCCTCCTCCCCCCGAAACAGGGGCAGACGGAAAAGCCCCAGGCAGTCGCAGGCCCAGGCGGAGACGATCCTGCACCGGAGAAGGCCGCAGTGCGCCGTAGAGGCGGGGATCTCCGCCGCGGCGCCGGTTCCCGGCAGGAAAAAGGCCGTCCTGCGCCGGGTGGTCTGTCCCGTCAGCTGGTTGACGCTCTCCACTGTGATCCAGACCCTCATCAGGGGAAGGCCCAGGCGGCTTCCTCCGGAGACCGTCCAGACCGCCGGAGCGCCCCGCTCCACCCGTTCCGGGGCGGAGAGGGAAAAGCGGCATAGCAATACGCCGGGCAGCGCCAGCAGCACGCCCAGCAGGGGAAGGCAGACCACAGCGGGGAGGATAAGCCCGGAGAGCCAGCCGGTGTAGAAGATGCGAAAGGCCACCGCCCCGATGAAAGCCAGGGCATAGGCCAGCCACCGCCCCGGCATCAGGCCAGTCCGGGGGCCTTCACCCGCTTCAGGGCGGCGGCGGCGGGATCGGCCCCCTCCGCAAGACCCCGGCCGGTGAGCAGGAGCCGGTGGGCCACCGTGTCCCGGAAGACCAGCTGTACATCCTGGGGCAGCACGTAGTCCCGGCCATCCACCCAGGCGCAGGCGCGGGCCATGGCGGCCACCGCCAGGGTAGCCCGGGGACTCCCGCCCTGATGCACCAGGGGGTCGGTACGGGTGGCGGAGACCAGAGAGATGATGTACTCGCCCACCTCATCCTTTAAGTAGACGCAGGCTATCTCCTGACGGGCCCGCTCCAGGTCAGCGGGGTCGGCCACCTGCTCCACCAAGTCCATGGGGTTGCCCTGCTGCTTGCGGCGGAGCATTTCCAGCTCCTCGGCGGGGCCGGGGTAGCCCAGGGACAGGCGGAGCATGAACCGGTCCATCTGGGAGTCGGGCAGGGGCTGGGTGCCGGAGGCCCCCGCCGGGTTCTGGGTGGCGATGACCAGGAAGGGCCGGGGTACCGGGCGGCTCACCCCGTCCACCGTCACCTGGCCCTCCTCCATGGCCTCCAGCAGGGCGGACTGGGTGCGGGAGGTGGCCCGGTTGAGCTCGTCGGCCAGGAACAGATTGCACAGAAGGGCGCCGGGCTGGTAATCCATCTCGCCGGTGTCCTTGTTGTAAATGGAAAAGCCGGTGAGGTCGGAGGGCATCACGTCGGGAGTGAACTGTACCCGCTTATAGCGCAGGCCCAGCGCCTTGGAGAAGGCCACTGCCAGAGTGGTCTTGCCCACGCCGGGGATGTCCTCCAGCAGCAGATGGCCCCCCGCCAGAATGGCCAGCAGGGCCTTGGAGAGGACTTCATCCTTACCCACCACGGCCTTTTTTGCCTCCAAAAGCACCTTGTCCGCCAGATTATATGCCATTATGTTTGCTCCTTTTCCTCGGTTTTCCTTTTCTTGGACGAAAAAGAAGGCCGTTTTGTTTTCTTTTATTGTACCGCCGGCGGGGGAAAAAGGCAAGAAAAAGGAGTGGGAAAAGGCTTGCTTTCCCACTCCCTTTCATATTCGATCCCGCCGGGCTCACACCCGGTCAAGGGAGGCGTTGTGGATGTCGTCGTAGCCCCAGAAATCGAAGAGCACGTCGATATACTCCAAAACCTCGCCCTCCACATTCTTTCGCCCGGCGATCCGGTTGATGAGGGCGGCGAACTCCGCCCGGGACACGGCCCGGTCGGGGCGGAAGGTGCCGTCGTCATAGCCGTTGACATAGCCGGACTTTACCAGGGCGCCGATGTAGCCGATAGCCCAGTGATCCTTCACGTCGGGGAAGGATCGTTCAGCCAGGCCCGCCTCCTCCTTGTAGTTCAGGATCAGGCAGAGGATCTTGCACAGCTGGGCCCGGGTCATGCTGCTGCCGCCCTGGAAGGTGCCGTCAGGGTAGCCGCTGATGAGCCCCGCCTCCACCAGCTTGGCCACGGCGGTCTGGTATTGGGCGTGCATGTCCGGGAAGCGCTGGGCGGTGGAGCCGTCTCCCAGCTCCAGCAGGTAGACCAGGGCCTGGGCCACCTCGTAGCGGGTGATGGGCTGGTCAGGGCGGAAGGTGCCGTCGCTGTAACCCGCCAGGTAGCGGATGGAGGCGGCATTTTCTTTGAGAGAGCCCAAGCGGATGGTGTAAACAGTGAAGTTGTAGCTTTCCACGGTGCCGAGGGTGGAGCCCTGAAGGGCCATGACCTTGACGGTCATATCCTTGCTGATGACGATAGGATCCGTGTACAGGGTGGAGTTCCGGGTGGGGGTGGAGCCGTCGGTGGTGTAGCGGAAGCTCAGGTTACTGGGAGCCCCCTCCACGGCGGTGAGCGTGAGCTTGCTGTCCTTGGGCACCGCCCCGGCGGGGAAGTTGAGCTCCACAAGCTCGGCGGTCTGGGGCTTAGAGGAGCTGGCGGCGAGGGCGGAGGGCACCGGAAGCGCGCACAGCAGTGCGGCGGTGAGGAGGAGGGAAAGGAACTGGTTCAACAGTCTGCTCATGGATTTCACAGAAAATCGACCTTTCTTTCTATAATCAAGATCTTACTGGATGCCCAATTTTTGAAAGCTCACATCAAAGGGCGGGTAGGCGATACCCTTTTCCGTGATGATGCCGGTGACCAGGTCGTGGTCGGTGACGTCGAAGGCGGGGTTGAAGACCTTGACGCCCTCGGGTGCCATGCGCTTGGCGTACCACATCTCGGTGACCTCCTCCGGCTTGCGCTCTTCGATGACGATGTCGTCCCCCCGCTTCACCGCCAGGTCGATGGTGGAGGTGGGGGCGCAGACGTAGAAGGGGATGCCGTAGTGTTTGGCCAGAATGGCCACGCCGCTGGTGCCGATCTTGTTGGCGAAGTCGCCGTTGGCGGCCACCCGGTCGCAGCCTACGAAGATGATGTCGATCTTGCCCCGGCGCATGGTCAGGGAGGCCATGTTGTCGCAAATGAGGGTGGTGTCCACCCCGGCGGTCTGCATCTCGAAGGCGGACAGCCGGGCTCCCTGGAGCAGGGGCCGGGTCTCGTCACAGTAGACCCGCAGATCCCTCCAGCCCTCCTCCAGGGCGATGTACACGGGGGCCAGGGCGGTGCCGTACTTGGCGGTGGCCAGGGTGCCGGCGTTGCAGTGGGTGAGGATGCCATAGCCGGGCCTCAGCAGCTCAAAGCCCAGCCGGCCGATGGAGCGGCTGATGGCCACGTCCTCCTCCCGGATGGCGTGGGCCTCCGCCAGAAGGCGCTTTTTCAGTTCGGGGACGGTATGGCCGTCCCGCTCCGCCAGCAGCACCTTCTCCATCCGGTTCAGGGCCCAGGAGAGGTTCACGGCGGTGGGGCGGGCGGAGTTGAGATAGTCCTTGTGGGCCTGGAACCGCTGACAGAACAGGGCCATGTCCCCGGTGTCCTCCTGGTCGGCCAGGAGCCAGACCCCGTAGGCGGCGGCCACGCCGATGGCGGGAGCCCCCCTGACCCGGAGGGTGTAGATGGCCTCCCAAATGTCCTCTGCCTTGTGCAGGCGGAGAAATTTCACCTCGTTGGGCAGCAGGGTCTGATCCAGGATCACAAGCTCCTTTTCATCCTGGGAGAGAACGACAGAATCTAAGCTCAGCGCGTTTGCCATGGGGTACCTCCTTATGCCTGGAGCGAGGCCGCCAGCGCGTCGGCCAGGGCGTCCAGGTCGGCTCCGCTGCTCTGGGAGAGGGCGGAGGTGACGGTGACGGTGGGCTCCAGAAGGGTCATATCCTTGAGCTCAGCCAGCTTCTCCTTGGCCAGGGCGCCGGAGCGGATGGCCCAGGAGCCGTTTTCCAGAATGGCGCAGGTGCGCTTCTGGACATTCAGTGCCTTCATGTCCTCCAAAAGGGCGTGGACAGGGGGGAAGAGGCCCAGGTTGTACGTTACCGCGGCCAGAACCAGGTGGCTGTATTGAAAAATCTCCGCGATGAGGGTGCTGACATGGGTGGTGGACACATCGTAGAGCCGGGTGTTGGTCACGCCCCGGTGGGCCAGCTTGGCGCAGAGCAGTTCGGCGGCCTGCTCGGTATTGCCGTACATGGAGGCATAGACCACCACCAGGCCCTTCTCTTCCGGCTCATAGGCGCTCCAGTGGGCATACTTGTCCAGGAACCAGGGGATGTCCCTGCGCCACACGGGGCCGTGGAGGGGACAGATATATTGGATATCCAGCCCCGCCGCCTTTTTCAGCAGGGCCTGCACCTGGGGGCCGAATTTACCCACGATGTTGGCGTAGTAGCGCCGGGCCTCCTCCAGAAAGTCCCGCTCAAAATCGAACTCGTCGGCGAAGAGCTTTCCGTCCAGGGCGCGGAAGGTGCCGAAGGCGTCGGCGGAGAAGAGGACGCGGTCGGTCTTGTCATAGGAGACCATCACCTCGGGCCAGTGGACCATAGGCGCGGTGAGGAAGACGACGGTGTGCCTGCCGAAGGTGCGCTCGTCCCCCTCCTTCACCGTGTCTACCCGGTCGGGGGAGATCTGGAAGCCAAACTGGTTCAGGAACTGGACGGCCTTGGCGGTGGTGATGAGCGTTACCTCCGGCCAGCGCAGGAGCACCTCCTCCAGGGCGGCGGCATGGTCAGGCTCCACATGGTCAAGAACCAGGCAGTCCAGGCTCCGGCCATTCAGGACTGCGGTGACGTTTTCGATGAACTGCCGGCCCACCGCCCAGTCGGCGGTGTCGAACAGGACGGTCTTTTCGTCCAGAAGCAGATAGGAGTTATAGGAGACCCCGTGATGAAGAGGGTGGATGTGTTCAAAAAGGGTCAGTCGGCGGTCGCTGCCGCCCACCCAGAAGATGTCATTGGTGACGCCTCGATATTGATGCATAGCATAAGCTCCTTCCTGTTTTTTCCTTATGATATAGTGTATCAGATGGGACAAAAAAGTCAATGCCTCAAAGGGGGAAAACGGTTGCCTTTGGGCATATTTTGAACTATAATAGCTAGGAAAATACCAATGGATGGGCGGGAGGGAAGCGGCATGGAGTTTCGGCGGGACAGCAATGGGATCGCCCTGTTGAAGAAGGGGCAAAAAGGACTGGTTCGGGCGATCTTCAGCCGCCTGGGCCTGATCGTGCTCCTGCTGGCGGTGCAGGTGGGCCTCCTGTTTTTCCTCTTCTTCCGTTTTGAGACCTTCCTGCCCCACGCCCTGGGCGGCACCGCCCTATTTACGGCGGTGATGGTGCTCTATCTCCTCAACCGGCCCATCGACCCCACGGCCAAGATCACCTGGCTCATCGTCATCATGCTCCTGCCCGTGTTCGGGGCGCTTCTGTTTCTCTTTACCCAGAGCGAGGTGGGGCACCGGGCGGTGAAGGAGCGCTTGGCCCGGCTCACGGAGCAGACCAGGGACAGCATCCCCCAGTCCGCCCGGGCCATGGAGAGCCTGGAGCGGGAAGATCCGGGGGCCGCCGCGTTGGCCCGCTATATCCGGCGCAGCGGCTGTTTTCCCGTTTTTGACGACACCAGGGTCACTTTCTTTCCCATGGGAGAGGACAAGTGGGAGCGGATGCTCCGGGAGCTGGAGGAGGCCCGGGAGTTCATCTTTTTGGAGTACTTCATCGTGGACGAGGGGCTGATGTGGGGCAAGGTGCTGGAGATCCTGGCCCGGAAGGCGGCCCAGGGGGTGGACGTGCGGGTCATCTACGACGGCACCTGTGAGTTTTCCACCCTGCCCCACGACTATCCCAAGCGCCTTCGGAAGCTGGGGATCCGGTGCAAGATCTTCGCCCCCATCTCTCCCTTCGTCTCCACCCACTACAACTACCGGGATCACCGGAAGATCCTGGTCATCGACGGCCACACCGCCTTCACCGGCGGGGTGAACCTGGCCGACGAATACATCAACCATGTGGTGAAATTCGGCCACTGGAAGGATGTGGCCGTCATGCTCAAGGGCGGGGCGGCCCGCAGCTTTACCCTCATGTTCCTCCAGATGTGGGCCATCGACGAGAAGGAGCCGGAGTTTGACCGCTTCCTCACGGCCCCCCTCCTGCCCGGGGATAGGGCCAGGGGCTGGGTGCTGCCCTACGGAGACTGCCCCCTGGACAACGACAAGGTGGGCGAGCGGGTGTATATGGACATCCTCAACCGGGCCCGGCGGTACGTCCATATCATGTCCCCCTATCTCATCCTGGACGGGGAGATGGAGACCGCGCTGAAATTCGCCGCCGAGCGGGGGGTGGACGTGGAGCTGATCCTCCCCGGAGTGCCGGACAAGGCCGCCCCCTACTCTCTGGCCAAGACCCATTACGCATCCCTGCTGGCCTCCGGGGTGAAAATTTATGAGTATACCCCCGGCTTTGTCCACGCCAAGCTCTTTGTCAGCGACGACAGGGAAGGGGTGGTGGGCACCATCAATCTGGATTACCGCAGCCTCTACCATCACTTCGAGTGCGCCGCCTGGCTCTACCGGGTGGAGTGCCTGGGGGAGATGGAGGCCGACTTCCAAAAGACCAAAGAAAAGTGCCGGAAGGTGACGGCGGAGGGACTGAAAAAGGAAAAGCTGTGGCTGCGGGCCTTGGGCTTCGTGCTCAAGGCGGTGGCGCCCCTGATGTGAGGCGGCCCCGGCCCAGTTCAGACAGAGAGGAGCCAGACCCATGGAAGAGAGATACCGGGCGCTCATCATAGCGGGGTTTCGCAAGAAAAAAGCCGCCTTCCCCCGGGGAAAGGCGGCTTTTTTTATACCACCTGGAAGAGGTAGAATTTCAGGTAGTCGGTCTCCGGCACGCCCCAGAGAATGGGGTGGTCAGGGGCCTGCTGGCGCGCCTCCAGCTGCTTGAGCTGTACCCCCGCGTCCCGGGCCGCCGCGGCGATGACTCCCTCGAAGCGGTGGGCGTCCATGAAATGGGAGCAGGAGCAGGTGGCCAGATAACCGCCCCGGGGCAGCAGGCGCATGGCCCGGTAGTTGATCTCCTTATAGCCGCGGGCCGCCTGGTCGGCGGTGCGGCGGGACTTGGTGAAGGCGGGGGGATCCAGGATGATGAAATCCCAGTCCCGCCGCTTTTCCTCCACCAGACGGGGGAGGAGGTCAAATACATCGGCGCAGAGAAAGTCCATCCTGTCCGCCAGGCCGTTTAAGCGGGCGTTGCTCCGGGCCATGTCCACTGCGGACTGGGACACGTCCACAGCGGTGACCCGCTCCGCCCCGCCCAGGGCAGCGTTGAGGGCGAAGGAGCCGGTGTGGGTGAAGCAGTCCAGCACCCGCTTGCCGGCGGAGAGCCGGGCGACCGCCTTGCGGTTGTATTTCTGATCCAGGAAAAAGCCGGTCTTCTGTCCGTTTTCAAAGTCCACGGAATACCGGACGCCGTTTTCCACGATCTGGGTGACGGTCTGGGCGGGCACGGCTTGGCCGGGGAGGGGGAAGAAGCCCTTGCCCTGGGGAAGGCCCTCCTTGTCCCGCAGCGCCTCGTCATTGCGCTCGTAGATGCCCCGGATCTCCTGGCCGTCCTCTTGGAGGGCCTGGGCCAGCAGAGGAAAGAGCCGATCCTTGCGGATGTCCATGCCATAGGAGAGGGTCTGGGTCACCAGGATGTCCCCAAACCGGTCTGCGGTGAGGCCGGGGAGGGCGTCGGACTCCCCAAAGACCACCCGGCAGGCGCCCAGATCTTGGGGCTGCAGCACCGTTTTGCGGGTGGCCCAGGCGTAGCGGAACCGGCGCAGCCAGAAGGCGTCGTCAAAGCTGTCGTTGGCGTTCCGGGACAAAAGCCGCACCCGGATCAGGGAGTGGAGGCTGAGAAGTCCCGCACCCAGCCAGGCGCCCTTTTCGCTGAGAACGTCCACGATGGCGCCGTTTTCCGCCTGGGGCGGGCAGGAGAGCACCTCTCCGGCGTAGACCCAGGGGTGGCCGGCCTCAATGGCGCGCTGTCCCTTTTTGGTGATGGTGACGATGGGGTAGGCCCGCTGCTGTTTCATGCTCGTCGCTCCTGTTCCTGGGTGATGTGTGCTCCATTATAGCGGAAGGGACGAAATTTGTAAAGAAAGGACGGTGAATAGGGGGGCGGAGAAAAGGGCATCTTTTTCCCAGAGAGAGGAAGGAGGGAGCGCGCTGTGCGGGACGACAAGGGGCAATATGTGTTTCTGCCGGTGGATCCCAGGGCGGAGCCCTATTTCAAGGGCCTGCCCAGGGAGATACAGGACGGGATCCGGGCAATGGATCACTATCCCGACAACTTTCAGGAGCTGATGGACGCGGCAGACCGGCTGCGGGAGACGCTGTGACGAACAAAAAGGCTGACCCTCCAGGGTCAGCCCTTTTTGTTCGGTTCATTCCGTGGTGTAGTTGTCGAAATAGCCCTGGATGAGGACGATGGGGGTGCCCTTATCGCCGGAGCCGGAGGTCAGGTCGCACAGGGAGCCGATGAGGTCGGTGAGGCGGCGGGGGGTGGTGCCCTCAGAGGCCATGCTGCCCTTCAGATCGGCGTCCTTCTTCTTGATGGCGGCGTCGATGGCGGCCTTCAGCTCAGCTCCGGACAGGTGGCCGAAGTCATTATCCGCCAAATACTTCAGCTTCAGCTCGTTGGGGGTGCCCTCCAATCCGGCGGTATGGAAGGGAGAGACCACCGGGTCGGCCAGCTCCCAGATCTTGCCCACAGGATCCTTGAAGGCGCCATCGCCGTAGACCATGACCTCCATGTGCTTGCCGGTGGCGTCCAGCATCCGCTTCTGGATCTCCTCCACCAGGCCCTGGGCGTCCCGGGGAAAGAGCTTGACCTTGTCCTCGGTGGCCTTATTGGAGCCCAGCAGGCCGTAGTTTTCGTTGTAACCGCTGCCATTGACAGAGGCGGTGAGGATATCGTCCAGGCCCAGGACGCGCTCCCCGCCGGCGGCCTTCAAAAGGCGCTTGGAGCGCTTGCGGGTGTGGATGTCGCAGGTGATGACGTCCTTGGTGTAGTCCAGCACCGCCCGGGGATCGTTGGCGAAGAGGATCTCCACCTGGGCGCCGCACTCTTTGATAAGGCTCTCATAGTACTCCACGTAGTCCACGCCGGTGAAGGGGTGCTTCTCGTAGCCGAAAAGCTCCCGGTACCTGGCCAGGGTGAGTACGTCCTTGTAGGGGTCGACCCCCTTCTCGTCCATGGCGTCCACGCTGATGAGGTGGTTGCCCACCTCGTCGGAGGGGTAGGAGAGCACCAGAACGATCTTCTGACAGCCCTTGGCGATGCCCCGCAGGCAGATGGCAAAACGGTTGCGGCTGAGGATGGGGAACACCACGCCCACCGTTCCGCCGCCCAGCTTGGCCCGGACGTCGGCGGCGATGTGGTCGACAGTGGCGTAATTGCCCTGGGCCCGGGCCACGATGGCCTCAGTCATGGCGATGACGTCACGGTCATGGAAGGAAAAGCCATCGTCCTTGGCGGCGTCCAGAACGGACTGGGTGACGATGGCGGCCAGGTCGTCCCCTTCACGAATGATGGGCGCGCGCACGCCCCGGGAAACAGTACCGACCATACGGCTCATAATCAAACACTCCTGACTTGAAAATTTAAAAGGTAAGGAAGCGCATACGCATCAATTATAGTCAATCTGGGGAGAAATGTAAAGAAAGAATTGTGATGTCTGTTGGAGCCCTGGGCCGGCGCCAAGGGAAGACAATTGGGGTCGGCATCTCGAAAACCCTTTGCCCGGTCAGCTGAAGCGATCCATATCGATTTTGAACAGCCGGTCAAAATACTGCTCCACCCCGGCGGCGCTGTGGTAATGTAGCCAGGCGGAGAGGTTGCTGATGCGTGCGGGTACGATCCGGCCGTCCGGCAGTTCAAATATGCCGAATTTCTCAGATGCTACTGAGATCTGAGACAATGGGATCGGATTCAGCTCAGGGCACCAAAAAGCCTTTAAAAAGGGATAGGTGTCTATGAGCAGAGGCGATTTATACCGGCTTTTACGGCAACAGTGAGGACAAGTGTCCGGATTGATCTTCTGCCGGTTTGCCATGCTTGCACGATATATTTTCCCACAACTACGGCATTTCCAAAAAAATTTGTAGGGGCTGTTGGGGGGAAACATACTGGGGGTCAGGATCCCGTTGAAAGCCGAAGCCCAGTCTGCGGCCAGGAGGGGATGCGTTTCCTCGAAGCTTCCGGGGACAGCGGCATTGATATACTGCTGCAGAATAAGAAGATGATCTCTCATAATATTGATATTGGGATACGAGTCCCGTTCAGGAAAGAGAAGCTGGAGCAGTTCGTAGATCAAATGGTCATATTCAAGACAGACCTTGTTTGTGAAGGCAAACACTGGGGCAGAGATGACCTGGATGAGGGGATGGGGCTTTACGGGAGGCTCGGCGCCCTTTTCCGCTATGATATATACACGGTAATGCCGTATGAGCGCGTATATTTTCGACAAGTCGGCGTTGATACAACGCGTGCGGTCAATGGTGGAATGGTAGTATAAGCTGTTAAATTCCACCGCAGTCTTACGGCTGGGAAGCAATATGTCCACGCTCTTGTCGGTATATGGGTCGACTTGGCGGCTTTGAAGGTCAGGAGAACACTTTTGCAGATAGAAACGGATCGCCTGTTCCGGGAAAGAGGTTTTCCTTCTTTCGTCACAGACAGAGCACCCATGGTTCCGGTGGGTGCGGTTGGAAACCCTGGCTCTGTACCGGTGTCCGATAGGACAGATAAACCATAGATTTTCTTTTGAAGAGGGGAGGATCATCTTTCCTGTGATCCCATTGTTGCGGCCCACATCCAGCTCCTTTGCGATTTCTGGGTGAAGCGCTTCCAGACAATTGAGGGGCGTTACCTCCCGGGCCTTTCCATCTCCGCACTGAGGGCAGCGCGGAAGTCCCCCGAGGTCAGCGATGCGGACAGGCTCAGGAAAGGAATAGCCGCAATCCGGGCATGTCAAATAGAATTTTTGATGGGTGGATGGATGCAGCGCTTCAGGAGGTTTAGAATTTCGCGTTTTGTCCCACCATTCGGAGATGCCCGGCAGGCTGGCGGCCAGGTTATACTGGGGAGAAAGACGCTCACCCTTGCAATAGGGACAAAAGGTTTCCTCGGCCCGTTTTGCGATCACGTTGTAATTGCCCTTTCTCAAGCGGTTCAGCTTATTGAGGCTCTGCAGCCATGAAATGCCGCAGGAGGGACATCGGAACTTATATTTCTTTGGAGAAGAAAAGGGAACCTCTGATGGGGGCAGATCATTTTCCTCCGGGTCATAAAGAGCCAAAAGCTCCGTTTTACCTTCCCGTTTACACCACTCTGAAAAGGACATTGAGCCTTTTCTCATAGATATAGGCCTCCCTCTGATTTCTAAATTGGAGCTCAAAAAGAAAAAACCGCAAAGTCTTGATATTCAAGACTTTGCGGTTATGGAGCAGGTGAGGGGAATCGAACCCCCGTGTTCAGCTTGGGAAGCTGACATTCTACCATTGAACTACACCTGCGTATTTTACCCCTTGGGAGAAACAGCTTATTCATATTAGCATATTTACCCACAAAAGGCAAGGGCTTTTTTTGGCGAAGCCCGTCAAGGCAAATATTGTCCGAAAAAAATCTTGCGTCTCTTTTTTGATTGTACTATAATGACCCCGTTGTTCGTTATGGGCCTCGGAAAAGGCAAAATCCTTCGGGATTGCGAATCCCCGGGCCGGAGGTAACGAATATGGTAAAAGCGATCGTAGGAGCCAACTGGGGCGACGAGGGAAAGGGTAAGATCACCGACCTGATGGCGGAGAAGTCGGATGTGGTCGTCCGCTTTCAGGGCGGGGCCAACGCGGGCCACACCATCATCTGTGATTACGGCCGTTACGCCCTGCACCAGCTCCCCTCGGGGGTGTTCTATCCCCACACCACCAATGTCATCGGCGCGGGAGTGGCTTTGGATGTGGCCAAGTTCCTGGCGGAGCTTGGGCAGCTTGCACAGGGCGGGGTGCCCGCGCCCCATGTGCTGGTGGATCAGCGCACCCAGCTGCTCATGCCCTACCATGTGCTCCAGGACACCTATGAGGAGGCCCGGCTGGCGGGCCGCGCCTTCGGCTCCACCAAGTCCGGCATCGCCCCCTTCTACGCCGACAAGTACGCCAAGATCGGGATCCAGATCGCCGACCTGATGGACGAGAGACGGCTTATGGAGCGGCTGGAGCAGGTCTGCGAGCTGAAAAACGCGCTGTGGGTACATCTCTACCACCAGAAGCCCCTGGAGCCTAAGGCCCTTTTCGACGGGCTCATGGAGAGCAGGGAGGCCATCCTGCCCTATGTGGGCGACAGCGTGGCCTTTGTCCACAAGGCCCTCTCGGAGGGGAAGACCGTCCTGCTGGAGGGGCAGCTGGGTTCCATGAAGGATCCCATTTATGGCATCTATCCCTACACCACCTCCTCCCACACCCTGGCGGGTTTCGGCTGCGTGGGCGGGGGCGTGCCCGTCACCGCCATCAAGGACGTGGTCTGCGTCACCAAGGCCTATTCCTCCAGCGTGGGTTCCGACGTGGAGCCCTTCGTCAGCGAGCTGAAGGGGGCTGAGGGAGACGAGCTGCGCCGCCGGGGCGGCGACAGGGGCGAGTTCGGCGCCACCACCGGCCGGCCCCGCCGGGTGGGCTGGTACGACGCGGTGGCCAGCCGGTACGGCTGTATGGTGCAGGGCGCCACGGAGGTGGCCCTTACGGCCATCGACTGCCTGGGATATTTAGACGAGATCAAGGTCTGCGTGGGCTATGAGATCGACGGGGAAGTGAGGCGCCAGTTCCCCGTCTCCGCCCAGCTGGAGCGGGCCAGGCCGGTGTATGAGACTCTCCCCGGCTGGAAGCGGGACATCCGGGGCGTCACCGAGTTTGAAAAGCTGCCCGGGGAAGCGCAGGACTACATCCGGTTCATCGAGCGGGAGCTCGGCGTGCCGATCAAGATCGTCTCTACCGGCCCCAAGCGCCACGAGATCATCGACCTGCACTGAAGGAAGTGAAGACAAAGGCCCCTCCCGGTACCGGGAGGGGCCTTTGTCTTTTGGAGAGAAAGAGGTGTTCCTTGCTATAAAAAGGGATCCGGACAGGCGGCAGGGAAAGTGTCAGGAACAGGAGAGGGGGTTTACTTGTTTTTCCTGCCGTAGCCGGTGACCACGGAGATCACCAGGATGACCGCCATAGCCAGGGAATAGAAGTTGACGAAGGGAATGGAGGCGGGGGCCACGGCGAAGGCCTCGCCGAACTCCGCGGCCTTCATAGCGGGGATAACGCAGTGGACGGTCCAGGGAGCCAGGAAACAGAACACGCAGCCCGTGCAGTCCATCAGGTTGGCCCGGCGGTAGGGATCCAGGCCGGCCTTCTCGCCCAGCTCCTTGACCAGATCGCCCATGGCCACGATGGCCACGGAGATGACGCCGGTGATCATGCTCAGAAGTCCCACGCAGCCGATGATGGTGACCTCGGTGCTGGCGCTTCCCTTGGCAAAGCCGGCCAGAGCCTTGCCGATGTCCTCGAACAGGCCGCTTTTCTCCAGGATGCCCAGCATGGCGAACACGGCGATGAGCATGGCGACTGTGCCCATGCAGCCGGTGATGGCCTCGGTGAGCAGGCCGGCCACGGCAAAGCCGCCGGGGAAGGAGAGCAGCGAGGAGAAGGTGTAGATGCCGCTGACCAGGCCGGCGATGATGCCGGCGATGACGCCCCAGGCCAGAGCGGTGATGAGGTGCTTGCGCATCAGGCACAGCACGATGATGACCACAGGCACCGCCAGCATGACCAGAGACAGGGGCTGGGGGGAGACCTGAGCGGCCTCCAGAGCGGCGGCGGCGGTGTCAGTTTTGGTGAACAGCAGGAAGCACACCAGGGCGACGATAGCCGCGGGGATGGAGTACTTGATGCGGGTGCGCACCACCCTGCCCAACTCCGCCTCCTGGGTGGTGGCGGAGGCGATGGTGGTGTCGGAGATGGGGGCCAGGTTGTCGCCGAAGGCCGCGCCGGAGACGATGGCGCCGATCATATAGATGGGGGTCACGCCGGTCATCACGCCCACGGGGAACAGGATGGGGATGACCACCATGTAGGTGCCCACCGAGGTGCCGGTGGAGAAAGCCAGCAGGCAGGTGATGAGGAAGGTGGCGGCGGCGAAGAGCTTGCCGGTGAAGCCCGCCTGGACGGCATAGGCGGCGATGGTCTGCACCATGCCGCTGCCGGAGATGAGCTTGCCGGAGATCGCGGCCAGAATGACCGCCAGGGCGATCACGGGGAACATGGGCTTGGTCAGGCCGGAGATGATGGCCTGGCCATAGGCCTTCTCGTCCTTGGCTACCACAATGCCCAGGATCACGGCCATGAAGAAGGCCACCACATAGCCGTTGACATTGGAGCCGTTGACGGCGGCGTATATGATAAAGATGATGGCCACCAGAAGGGGGATCAGCTTACCAAAGAAACCGAACCGAAACTCCAGACGTGTGTTTTCGCTCATGATAAAACCTCCTTTTTTGTGTTGTGCGGGTTAGAAGTGCCGCCCTCCGATCCGCAGGTGGGAACATGGACTTAGCCCTGCAGGAGCCGCTTGGACAGGGAACGCAGGGACTTTTCGCTCTGGACTTGATGGTACTGGCTTTCCGGAACACAGGTGAGGGCGCCGGTGGGGCACACCCGCACACAGGCGGGGATGAGCCCGCGGCGCAGCCGCTCGATGCAGCCGTCGCACTTGACCATCTTGCCCTCCTCGTTGAAGGAGGGGGCGCCGAAGGGACAGGCCATGGCGCAGGAGTGGCAGCCGATGCAGTTGGTGTTGTCAAAGAGGGTCAGGCCGCTCTCCGGATCCTTGTAGAGACAGGCGGAGGGACAGCCCATGACGCAGGGGGCGTCGTCACAGTGCATGCAGGCCACAGACAGGAAGCTGAACCGGGGCTTGCCCCTGTCCTGGGACTCCAGCTCGGCGGCGTTGCGGAAGGGGTGCTGGCCCTGGAGGGCGTCGATGTCGTTCTGGTCAAAGCAGGCCATGACGCAGGCCTGGCAGGCAGTGCACTTGGAGGGGTCGAAGTCAAAGATCATCTTTTCCATGGGTCACACCTTCCTTACACACACTCGGGTCTCCCGGTAGGTGGGGAAGCCGGAGTAGGGATCCAGGATCTCGTTGTCGGTGATGGAGTTCACATCGGCCTCAGGATAGCTGTGGTAGAGGCAGATGACCCCGGGCTCGGCCTTGCAGGTCAAATTGACCTTCACCCGGATGGCGCCCTTGTGAGAGGAGATCTCGATGGTATCCCCCTGGACGACCCCCAGCCTGGCGGCGTCCTCATGGCTCAGATCCGCCATGGGCTCCGGGCGGAGGGAGCGGTTCCAGGGCACCTTGTGGAGCCGGGAGTGGAGGGCGTTTGGCATCCGGGGGGAGGAGGAGAGCACCATGGGCAGATCGCTGTCCGGCCGGTCATCGAAGGGGGGACGGTAGGTGGGCAGGGGGTCGAAGCCGGGGTGCTTCTCAATGGCCAGAGACCACAGCTCAAACTTGCCGCTTTCCGTGTTCAGACCCTTCTCCAGCATAGCGCCGGGGACATAGGGCTCCACGCCGGGGACTTTGACCGGCTTGTCGCTGGCCTTCAGCTCCTCCAGAGAGATGGGGAGATCCTGAAGGATATACGCCAGACAGGTCTCGGGATCCTGGGTGAGCAGCTCGTCGTCCATATCCAGCGCCCTGGCGAGCTGGCAGAGGATCTCCACGTCGGATCTGGAATCGTAGAGCCGGTCGATGACGGGCTTTGTGTAGTAGAGATAACCGCCGCCGTAGCTTTTGAGCTCGCTGCGCTCGAAGGAGGTGCAGGCGGGCAGGACGATGTCGCAGAACTTACAGGTGTCGGTGAGGAAGAGCTCGGTATTTACCAGGAAGTCCAGCCCCATCAGGTTCTTCTTCAGCCGCTCGTCGTCGGGGGAGATGCGGTAGTTCATGCCCATGCCGAACATGGCCCGGATGGGATAGGGCTTACCGGTCTCGATCTGCCGGGACAGGTCGTTGGCCTGGGCCTCGTGGATGAAGTCGTTCCAGATGGGGAACCGCTCCGCCCCCACGGCGGGGGCCTTCACCCGGTCGTGGTGGGCCATGATGAATTCCTCCTCCCGGGTGGGGAAGCCGCCGGAGAGGTAGTTGTAGCTGAACTGAATGGGAATCTGGCCGCCCTTGCGGTCGAAGCAGCCCAGGATGGCCGACAGCGCCATGATGGCCCGGTAGTTCTGGAAACCGTTGCGGTGGTGGGCCAGGGGGGCGGCGCTCTCGTTGATGGACAGGGGCAGGTTGTCGGCGATCATGGCGGCGGCCTGCTCCAACTGAGCGGCGGGGACGCCGGTGAGCTGCTCCACCCGCTCCGGGGTGAAGTCCTTCACGTATTCGGCGAACTGGGGATAGCCGTAGACATACTTGTCGATGTATTCCTGGTCGGTCTTGCCGTCCCGGATGAGGATGTGGGCCAGGCCCAGGGCCACAGCGCCGTCCGTGCCCGTCCGGGGCCGGAGATGGATGTCCGCCAGCTTCAGGGAGGCGGGGGTCACCCGGGGATCCACGATGATGACCTTCATGCCCTCCGCTTTCCGCTTCTCCACATTGAGGGCGGCGATGTGCCGGGAGTAGTAGGGGTTGAAGGCCCAGCCCAGAAACACCCCGGAGTTGAGCACATCGCTGGAGCACATGGGGTTGCCGGTGGTGACCCACCAGTTGAGGAAGGTGGAGGTCATACAGCTGCTGGACTCGGTGAGAAAGTTGGGGGAGCCGAAGGAGTAGGTGAAGCGGTGGAGGAAAGGCCGGTACCACTTGGAGTAGCCGGAGTAGAACAGCACGCTCTCTGCCCCGCTCTCCGCCTTGATGGCGTTGAGCTTCCGGGCGATCTCGGCGTAGGCCTCCTCCCAGGTGATGGGCTCAAACTTCCCCTCGCCCCGCGCTCCCACCCGGCGCAGGGGGGTGCGGATCCGGTCGGGGCGGTAGATGTATTGCCGGTTGGACAGGCCCTTGGGACACAGCAGGCCGTGATTGACGGGATGGTCGGCGGTACCCTCGATCTTGATGACCTTGCCGTCTTTCACATAGGCGTCAATACCGCAATGAAAGGAGGGACAGCAGATATCGCAGATGGTGTGCTTCACTTCAATGCCTGTTTCGGGGCCGGGGATCTTGGCCCGCAGCAGGCGTTCCTTTTTATCCATGAATGAGATCTCCTTCCAGTTCGGTGCTTTCCAGCAGGTGGATGACGTCCTCGTTGAGGCCGTTGCGCAGCAGGATGACCCGCTGCATAGGGCTGATGGGCTCACAGTTGCCCAAGAATTTGCGGGACATAAAGCTCTTGATGACCCCGCTGATGATGTGGTTATCCACGATATTCACCAAAGCCAGTTTGCCCTCCCGGCGGATGGCGTAGAGGAAAAAGCCGTTGTTTCGCCATCGGATGACCTCGCCCTGGGCTTTCACGTCGCCGAAGCCGATAAAGTCCATATCCATGAAGTGGGTGATGTTGTGCAGCAGGGTGCCGGGGTAGCGCACCGGGTGGCCCAGCATGGCCCCGGCGGCGGTGACTCCCTGGTAGCCCGCGTTGGCCCACAGGCCGATGATCTGGTGGCGGCCGCTTTGGATGTCATAGCCGCTGGAGCAGTCTCCGGCGGCATAGACGCCGGGGATGGAGGTCTCCATCTGCTCGTTGACCAGCACCCCCCGGTCCACCTGGGGGCCGGTGTCATCCAGAAAATCCAGGTTGGGCCGGGTGCCGATGGCCAGCACCACCGCGTCGGCGGAGAGGGTTTCCTTGTCGAAGGAGACCGCCAGGCCGTCCCCGGTCTCCCGGATGCCGGACAGGCCCACGCCGAATTTCAGTTCTACTCCCTTGGCCTCCACCCGGCCCGCCAACTCCTTGCCCACTTCGGGCACGGCGGCCAGGGGGAAGAGGGAGGGGGCCATGTCGGCCAGGACGCACTGGCAGCCGGCGCGCTGAAAAAGCTCAGCCACCTTGATGCCCACCATGGAGGCGCCCACCACCACCGCCCGCCTGACGTCTCCGCGATCCAGGCGGTCGCGAAGGGCCTGGGCGTCGTTGGGGGTGCGCATGACATAGATATTTTTCTCAGGCAGGTCGGGGATAGGGGGGATAAAGACCCGGGCGCCGGTGGAGATGAGCGCGGCGTCGAAGGGAACGCGCTCTCCATTGGCCAGCCGGACGACCCGGTCCTTGCAGTCCAGCCGCTCCACCGGAGAGTTGGTATGTAAGGTCAGATGCAGGGACTTAGCGATGCCCTTGAGGGTGCCGAAGGGGAACAGGCCCTTCCAGGGCAGCCGGTGACCGGCGTAATAAGTGGTGAGCATGGGGTTATAGGGGGGCAGGTCGGTGTCGGAAAAGACGTGGATGTCCCCCTTGTATCCTTCGGTGCGAAGGGACATGGCACAGTGATAGCCGGCACAACCAAAGCCTAATATGGCGACAGTTTTCATGGGAACCTCCTTTTTTAAGCTGACGTGACGATGCGCCGGATGGCATCCAGGTCATAGATGATCCAGCGGTTTCCCTTTTTAGCCAGCCAGCCGTTGGCCTCAAACTCCACCAGGATCTGGTTGACGGTGAGCCGGGAAGTACGGACTAAATTTCCGATGCCCTGCTGAATGACGGGCAGCTCGATACGCAGCCCCGATGAGGTGGGCGTGCCGAAGTTGTGGGCCATGTCCACAAACACGGCGGCCACCCGCTGCTGAGCGGTCATGAAGCACAGCCGCCGCACATGCTCCATATGCACATGGATCTTGTGCGCCATGGAGGAGAGAACCTGCGTGTTGAGGGCGATATCCATGGAAAGGCAGGAGAGAAACTCGTCCTTTGGAATACGGTAGAGCTCACAGTCTACAATGGTGGCGGCGTGGAGGAATTGGGCCTCGGGCTCAAAGCAGGTCTCCTCGCCGAACATGCACCCTTCCAGGGCGAAGATATAGATTTTTTCCGCCCCGTCACTGGTGAAGTAGGACAGGCGAACACGTCCGCTTTTGACGATATAGATATTGGAGATGTCCTCCTCCTGGTTGTAGAGAACCGTCCTGCCTTTGATCCGGATGAGATACTTAGGATCGGTAAGCGGCCCCCAATCCTCCAGATTGTATCGGATCCAAGGGGAATAGTTTTCAAAAATGGTCATTTCAAAACCCCCTTCTCAAATTTATAGCATATTACACAAATACAAAACTATAAACTTCTTTACAATTTGTGCAGAAAAGAGCGGAAGAAGCCGGATTTTAGGTAGGATGAAGAAGATTTTTTGGCAAAAGCGAGAAAAAGTTCTGCAATGAAAGGGCGGCACATTCTCAATGTGCCGCCCTTTTGAGAGAGACTGATGCAATAGAAATCATGAGGATGATTTCGGGGAAAGAACGGCTGCCGCTGAAAAGGCGGAAACTGCCGTGGCGAGAAAATGATTTTGAATTTTAACATATTATTTCTCAAAAGGCAAGACTTTTAGAAAAGATAGAACCGGAGACCTATCCTGCGGGGAGGGCGGCGGGGGAGGGGAGCAGGGTGATACGGCCCGCCTCCTCCGCCACGGTGAGAAGAGAGCCGGGCGGGAGGGCGCCGGTGAGGAGAAGCTCGGCGGCGGGATCCTCGATCTGGGCGCGGATCGCCCGGCGCAGGGGGCGGGCGCCGTAGTCGGCGTCGAAGCCCGTGCGGGTCAAAAGCGCCTGAGCGGCCTCGGTGACGGCCAGCTCCACGCCCAGGGCGGAAAGCCGCTGGGAGAGCCGCCGGAGCAGCCGGCAGGCGACCTGGGCCAGCTCCGGGGAAGAGAGCTGACGGAAAACGATGATCTCGTCCAACCGGTTGAGCAGCTCTGGCCGGAAGGTGCGCTTGACCTCCTCCATCACCATCTCCCTGATCTCCTCCAGACTTCGCAGGCCGTCGGAAGAGCTGTCTGCGGAAAAGCCCAGGCTGCCTTTGGCGGTGATGCGCCGGGCCCCCACGTTGGAGGTGAGGATAAGCACACAGTTGCGAAGGTCGGCCTTCCGGCCCTGGGCGTCGGTGACACAGCCGTCCTCCAGGGCCTGGAGCAGGACGCTCCACACATCCTCGTGAGCCTTTTCGATCTCGTCGAAGAGCACCACGGAATAGGGCCTGCGCCGCACGGCCTCGGTGAGCTGTCCGCCCTCCTCGTGGCCCACATAGCCCGGCGGGGAGCCCAAAAGCCGGGAGACGGTGTGCTGCTCCATATATTCTGACATATCAAAGCGGATCAGGGCCTCCTCGGTGCCAAAGAGGGATTGCGCCAGGGCCTTGCACAGCTCGGTCTTGCCCACACCCGTGGGGCCCAGGAAGAGAAAGGAGCCCACAGGCCGGTCAGGCTCCTTCAGACCCACCCGTCCCCGGCGGACAGCTTTGGCCAGGCTGGAGACGGCCTCCTCCTGGCCCACCACCCGGCGGTGGAGGGCCTCCTCCAGCTCCAGCAGCCGCTGGCTCTCCGAACGGGTGAGAGAGGTCACGGGGATCCCTGTCCAGCCGGCCACCACCGCCGCTACGTCCTCCGCGGTGACCGCGGAGGGGGCGGACTCGGAGAGCCGGGCCCGGCTGGCGGCTTCGTCCATGAGATCCACGGCCTTATCCGGAAGGCGGCGGTCGGGGAGGTAACGCTGGGAGAGGGAGACGGCGGCGGAGAGGGCCTGGTCGGTGATGGACAGGCGGTGGTGCCGCTCATAGTGGGGGCGCAGGCCCCGGAGGATGGACAGGGTGTCCTCCTCCGAGGGCTCGGCAACGGTGACGGGCTGGAACCGCCGCTCCAGGGCGGCGTCCTTCTCAATATACTTCCGATATTCGTCGGTGGTGGTGGCTCCTACCACCTGGATGTCTCCCCGGCCCAGGGCGGGCTTGAGGATGTTGGCGGCGTCGATGGCCCCCTCGGCGCTGCCCACGCCTACGATGGTATGGAGCTCGTCCAAAAAGAGGATCACGTCTCCCGCCCGGCGCACCTCGTTGAGGATGTTTTTCACCCGCTCCTCAAATTCGCCCCGGTACTTGGTGCCCGCCACCATGGAGGGCAGATCCAGCGCCACCAGCCGCTTGGCGGCGAGCTCCTGGGGTACTTTCCCCTGGGCGATGGCGATGGCCAGAGCCTCGGCCACGGCGGTCTTGCCCACCCCCGGCTCCCCGATAAGGGCGGGGTTGTTCTTCCGGCGGCGGGAGAGGATCTCCACCACCCGGCGCACCTCCCCCTCCCGGCCGATAACGGGATCCAGCTCCCGGTTGGCGGCCAGGGCGGTGAGATCCCGGGAAAACTGATCCAGCAGCTTGGTGCCGGCGCCGCGCTCCTCCCGCTCCAGACGGCGGCGCTCCGCGAGCCGGGGCTCGTAGGCGCCGAAGGCGTTGGTCACCTCTCCCAAAAGGCGGCGGGGATCCTTGCCCGCCGCCAGAATGACCCGGTTGGCGGCACTGTCGCTCTGGCGGAGGAGGCCGGTGAGCAGATGGCCGGTGTCTGCCCGCCGGGCCTGGAGGCGCCGGGCTTCGTTCAAGGCCAGCTCCAGGCACTCCCGGCAGCGGGGGGTGAGGCCCTGGGCGGGAAGGCCGCCCGCCGTACCCGCGCCCATGAGCTCCACCAGAGCGCTTCGGAGCATCTGGGGGGTGAGCCCCACAGCGATGAGCGCCCTGGCGCCGGGGCCCCGGCCCTCCCGGGCCACGCCCAGCAGCAGGTGCTCTGTGCCCACATAGCTATGGCCCAGCTCGGCGGCACTCTCCTGGGCCAGCCGCAGGGCGGTCTCCGCCCCGGCGGTAAATTCAATGCTGTTCATCTCGTTTGCTCCTCTCGTTTGCCTTGACAGATTGACAGGTCAGGCGGTTATCCTGAGCTAACCGCCTGAAAAACCGAAAACCTTAGAGCCCCATTGTTTGGCGGCATCTAAAATATACCCGGTTTTTCCGAAAAATTACATTGCAATTTGAAAATGATGTGTTATAATAATGCCAGTTTGAAGTGACTTGGAGGTGTAACCAATGGCCTACGTGATCAGCGATGCTTGTGTCAGCTGCGGCGCTTGCGCCGACGCCTGCCCTGTGTCCGCCATTTCTCAGGGGGACAGCCAGTACGTGATCGACGCCGGCGCCTGCATCGACTGCGGCACCTGTGCCGGTACCTGCCCCACCGGCGCCATCTCTCAGGGCTGAGAGAGCGCCTACATGCGTAAAAAAACAGCGGCGCTGTCACTGTGGCAGCGCCGCTGTTTTCGTTTGGGAGAGATAAGAGTTGCGGGAAGCGCCCGGGTCTGATATACTGAGTTAAAAAATCAGAGGAGGCGAGGATATGGAGCGGCTGCGGGGTAAAGACCTGCTCCTGGTGGGGCTGACGCTTTTTTCCATGTTTTTTGGCGCGGGGAATCTGATCTTCCCACCCTACGTAGGCGCCCAGGCCGGGGTCAACACCTGGCTGGCCATGGTGGGAATGGCGGTGAGCGCCGTGGGCCTGCCTGTGCTGGGCGTGGTGGCGGTGGCCAAGGCCGGGGGGCTGGACGTGATGGGTGACCGGATCCACCCCCTGTTCTCCAGGGTCTTCACCGTGGCCTGCTACCTGGCCATCGGGCCCTGTCTGGCCATTCCCCGCACTGCCAGCACCTCCTTTGAGATGGCGGTGATCCCCTTTGCCGGGGCGCAGGCGCCCCTGCGGCTGTTTCAGTGGGCCTATACGCTGGTGTTCTTTGCCCTGGCCCTCTGGGTGGCCCTGAAGCCGGAAAAGCTCACCGACCGGCTGGGCAAGATCCTGTGCCCGATCCTGATCGCCCTCATTGTCGTTGCCTTTGCGGGCTGTCTGCTCCATCCCCCGGGGGGCTATGGCCCGGCCCAGGCCGCAGGCTACGGGGACAGCCCGGTGATCACCGGTTTTCTGGAGGGCTACCAGACCATGGACACCATCGCCGCGCTGGTCTTCGGCATCACCATTGCCATCAGCATCCGCGCCCGGGGCGTCACCCAGAGCCGGGAGGTGGTCTTCGGCACGGTGCGGGCCGGGTGTTTGGCCGGGATACTGCTGCTGGTCATCTACGCTATGCTAGCTCATATGGGCGCCCTGGCCGGAGGCCGTTTCCCCGGGGCCTCCAACGGGGCGCGGGTGCTGACCGATCTGGTCTTCTATCTTTTCGGCCCTCTGGGGCTGATGCTGCTGGCCGCCATCTTCGTCATCGCCTGCTTCAATGTGTGCGTGGGCCTCATCACCTCCTGCGGCGAGTATTTCCACAAGCTCTGGCCGGCTTGCTCCTACCGGGGCTGGGCGGCGGTCTTTGCGGGGGTGGGCCTGCTCATCGCCAACATTGGACTGGATCAGATCCTGAAGATCTCCGGGCCGGTGCTCAGCGTGCTCTATCCCGTGGCCATCGTGCTCATTCTGCTCTCCCTGTTTCACGACCGGCTGAAAAAGCGCCCCAGGGTCTACCCGGCGGCCATTTTGTGCACTGCCGCCGCCAGCCTGCTGCTGGTGGCGGCGGACTACCTGCCGGGGCTCAAGGAGGCCGTGTCCATTCTGCCCCTGGCGGGGCAGGGCCTGGGCTGGGTGCTCCCGGCGGCGGTGGGCCTGCTGGCAGGTCTGCTTCTGCCGCAGTCCGCCTGACAGGGCGGTAAGAGGGAAGAAATAAAAAGGAGGACGAAACCCTTGGGTTTCGTCCTCCTTTTGTTTGTGTGTCAATCCGTCTCCTGGCGTACCCTGGTCAGATAGCGGTAGATGCTGGCGGGGGAGGAGTGCAGCTCCTTGGACACGTGGGCCACCGCCCCCTTGAGCCGGAAGATGCCCCGCCGCTCCAGCTGGGCCACGATGCGGATCTTCTCCTCCTGGCTCAGCCGCTCTACAGGGATGTTCCCCTCGGACAAGACCTCCTCGATCACCGAATCTGCCGCCGAGGTCATGGAGTCGCCAAAACGTTCGGTGTCCTCCTCCTTCAGGGATTCCAACACATCGCTGCGGATGACGATGTTGTTCTCCATATAGACGTCCGGATGGATGAGCTGGAACAGCTGGCTGGAGAGCTCCTGGAATTTGCTGTCGTCAAAATTGACACACAGCATCCCCACCAGGTCGTCGTTTTTATCCTTGATATAAAAAGTGGAGGAGCGCAGGGGGCGGTTACCGCTGGTGAGACCGTTATAGTTGGTGCGGTAATCCATATCCTTGGCGTTTTCAGCCACTGCCCGCAGAGCCATGGCGGTGGGCGGGGAGTCCAGATCCCGCCCGCTGACAGAGCCGTTAACGATGGCCACAATGGTGCTGTTTTTGCCGTGGACGTCATGAAGGGTGATCTCGTAAGTGGGGCCCAGTACCAGGCCGAGGAACTCAACCAGCTTGGTGTACTGCTTGAGCATGGCGCGGTTCATATGCTCACCTCATTTTCTGAAAAGAACCTGTGAAAAAGGCTGCTTTCATAATCTATGGTAAAAGCATCATACCATGGAATGAATGGGGAATCAAGAGAGAAAAATTGTAATTGTGAGAAAAAATAACTCAAAAAAACGGGGGCAAAAAGACAAATAGATAAATTACACAGGAAGAGGGTTGCAATTTTGGGCAGTTTTTCACAACTTCCACTTGACTGCGTGAGGAAAAACTGATAAAATATCTCTCGTAAAAGGTGCTGTCCGCCAGTCACAGCCGCCCAAGGACGGGGCGTTGCTTGACGACCGGGGTATCCTCACATCTTTGGCTGAAATGCCGAATAATGGAGGTAATCAAAATGGACAAGAAAGCAACCAACTATCCCCTGAACGTCCCCATGCCCCAGCACTGCGCGTATGCTGTGCGCGACCTGCCCCAGGCGACCGTTGAGCAGCGTGAGCGCGCCCTGAATGCCACGCACTGGAACGAGTTCGCGTTTCCCTCGGGAATGCTGACTGTGGACATGCTGTCCGACTCCGGCACCACCGCTATGACCAACCAGCAGCTGGCCACCCTGTTCCTGGGTGACGAGGCTTACGGCCGCAACACCGGCTATTATGTCCTGCTGGACACCTTCCGCGACATTTTTGAGCGCGGCGGCGAGAAGAATTGGAAGAAGATCATCGACCTGGTGCGCACCGATTGCCGGGACATCGAGAAGATGATGGACGAGGTCTATCTCTGCGAGTACGAGGGTGGCCTGTTTAACGGCGGCGCCGCGCAGATGGAGCGTCCCAACTCCTTCATTATCCAGCAGGGCCGCGCCGCTGAGTCTGTGCTGATGGAGATCGTGAAGAAGATCCTGGCCGAGCGTCATCCCGGCAAGGTCTTCACCATCCCCTCCAACGGCCACTTCGACACCACCGAGGGCAACATCAAGCAGATGGGCTCCGTGCCCCGCAACCTGTACAACAAGGATCTGCTCTACGAGATCCCCGAGGGCGGCAAGTATCCCAAGAACCCCTTCAAGGGCAACATGGACATTGAGAAGCTGGAGCAGCTGATCACCGCCGTGGGCGTGGAGAACGTGCCCCTGATCTTCACTTGTATCACCAACAACCCCATCTGCGGCCAGCCCGTCTCCATGGCCAATATCCGCGAGATCAACCGGGTGGCGCACAAGTACGACATCCCCCTGGTCTTTGACGTGGCCCGCTGGGCGGAGAACTGCTACTTCATTAAGATGAACGAGCCCGGCTATGAGGACAAGTCCATCGCCGAGATCGCCAGCGAGATGTTCTCCTACTGCGACGCCTTCACCATGTCCGCCAAGAAGGACGGCCACGCCAACATGGGCGGCATGCTGGCCTTCCGGGACAAGGGTCTGTTCTGGAAGAAGTTCTCTGACTTCAACCCCGACGGCAGCGTGAAGACCGACGTGGGCGTGCTCATCAAGGTCAAGCAGATCTCCTGCTACGGCAACGATTCCTACGGCGGCATGTCCGGCCGTGACATCATGGCTCTGGCCTGCGGCCTCTATGAGTCCTGCGACTTCGGCTACATGGACAACCGTGTCAAGCAGTGCGAGTACCTGGCCCAGGGCTTCTACAAGGCCGGCGTCAAGGGCGTGGTTCTGCCCGCCGGCGGCCACGCTGTGTACATCAACATGGACGAGTTCTTTGACGGCAAGCGGGATCACACCACCTTCGCCGGCACCGGCTTCTCCCTGGAGCTGATCCGCCGCTACGGCATCCGCGTGTCCGAGCTGGGCGACTTCTCCATGGAGTACGACCTGAAGACTCCCGAGCAGCAGGCTGAGCTGGCCAACGTGGTTCGCTTCGCCATCGACCGCAGCCGCCTGACCCAGGAGCACCTGGACTACGTCATCGCCGCTGTCAAGGCCCTCTACGAGGATCGGGAGAGCATCCCCAACATGCGCATCCTCTGGGGCCACAAGCTGCCCATGCGTCACTTCCACGCCTTCCTGGAGCCCTACCCCAACAAGTAAGCAAGGGCGAAAAATAAATACCTTCGTCAAGAGGGGTACCCCTCTTGCTCTTGGCTCATTAGAGAGCCAAGAAAGAGATAACTTAGCGTTCCGCGTCACGTAGAAGACGCGGGAAGAAGAGCGTCCGCACCCCGGGATCACAATATTACCCCCTGCGCGGACGCTCTTTTTCTCTCCTTTTTTGGTTTTCCCGCCTTTTGGAGAGAGGGCGAGAGAATAGATGTGTTCCAAATCTGTAAAGAGAGGTGTAATTATGGCAGAGAGTACTCAGCTCCAAAAGCGCGACGGTTTCCAAAGCAAGTGGGGCTTCATCCTTGCTTGTATCGGCTCCGCCGTAGGCATGGGCAACATTTGGCGCTTCCCCATCATGGTCACCCGTTTTGGCGGCATGACCTTCCTGATCCCCTATTTCATCTTTGTTATTTTCGTGGGCGCCACCGGCGTCATCGAGGAGTTCGCCCTGGGCCGCAGTTCTCAGGCCGGCCCCATCGGCGCCTTTGGCCACTGCACCGAGCTCAAGACCGGCAACAAGAAGACCGGTGAGCTCATCGGCATCATCCCCATCATTGGCGCTTTGATGCTGGCCATCGGCTACACTGTGGTCATGGGCTGGATCTTCAAGTACGCGTTCATGTCCATCTCCGGCGGCCTGTTCGCTCTGGGCACCGACATGGGCGCCATCGGCGGCACCTTCGACGCCACCGCGCCTGAGGCGGGCTCCATCGGCGAGGCCATCGGCATGATGTTCAGCGGCGGCCTGTTCGGCATCGGCAATACCGTGTGGCAGATCGTTGGCCTGGTGGTGGCTCTGATCATCATGGCCATCGGCGTGTCCGGCGGCATTGAGAAGGCCAATAAGGTCATGATGCCCGTTCTGTTCGTGCTGTTTGTGGTGCTGGCCATCTACATTGCCACCCTGCCCGGAGCTTCCGACGGCTACAAGTTCCTGTTCACCATTGATCCCAAGGGCTTTGCCAATCCCCAGGTGTGGGTCTATGCCTTCGGTCAGGCCTTCTTCTCCCTGTCCGTTGCAGGCAACGGCTCGGTTATCTACGGCTCCTACCTTCCCATGGACGAGGATATCCCCTCCTCCGCGCGGAACGTGGCCTTCTTTGACACCCTGGCCGCCCTGCTGGCCGCCTTTGTCATCGTTCCCGCCATCGCCGCTTCCGGCATGGCCATGAGCGATGTGGGCGCCGGCCCCGGCCTCATGTTCGTCTACCTGGTCAACATTATGAACGGCATGCCCGGCGGCCGGATCGTGGGCGTGATCTTCTACATTGCCGTTCTCTTCGCTGGCCTGAGCTCCATCATCAACCTGTATGAGGCGCCCGTGGCCACCATGCAGGAGCAGTTTAAGCTGAAGAGACTTCCCGCCGTGGCCGTCATCGGCGTCATCGGCCTGGTGGTCTCCGTTATCATCCAGCCCTATACCTCCCAGTGGATGGACATCGTCTCCATCTACATCTGCCCCCTGGGCGCCTTCCTGGCTGCCGCTCTGTTCTTCTTCGTGGCCGGCAAGGACGAGGCCCTCAAGGCGGTCAACCACAGCGCCAAGAAGCCCATTGGCGGCTGGTTCTACCCCCTGGGCTGCGTGTTCTGCGTAGCCTGCCTGGTGGCGCTGGTACTGGGCGCTATGTACGGCGGTATCGGCTAAACAAGCTCATTCACATTCCTTATTTCTCTCCAAACGGAACGGGCGGGGCCATTTGGCCCCGC
>NZ_CALPCU010000025.1:0-26478 GCF_943193085.1 Vermiculatibacterium agrestimuris
GCCGGCGCTGATGCGCCGGCCCCTGTATTTTTTATGATTCAGGTCTTTTCCTCGAAGCTGGCCCCGCAGCTGCGGCAGGTGACGGAGATCTTCCCCTTGCCCTTGGGAGCCCGGAGCTGCTGGCCGCAGTTGGGACACTTGAAATAGCAGTGGTCACGGTCGTTGCGGCGGCATTTGCGTACATTATACCACCGCACCAGAGGGCGAATGGCCTCCAGAAATTTATCGTTTTCCGCCCGGCGGCGCTCAATCTGCCGGGAAAACATCCGGTAGAAGGCCAGCACCAGACACAGGGTACACACCAACCGGAGCAGCCACCCCCGGAAAACCAGAGACAGCAAATAGGCGACCAGATAACCGCCCATGAGGGCAAAGCTGAGCTGATCGACGCCGTAGCGCCCGTACATGATGCGCCGCATCCAGTTCATCCCGCCGCCCCCTTTCCTTTTACAAAACATGATAATCTTTTCTGGGGCAAAGGTCAAGAAAGGAAACGTAAATAAAATGTAAACTTGTACATCCACGGGGGACAGGGCTTGCCATGGGGCGAAAAAAACGGTATACTGTTGAAAAACGCCAAGGAGGCCGCCATTTATGGGACGCATCGATAAGGAAAATTACTATCTGGACATCGCCCAGACCGTGCTGGAGCGCTCCACCTGCCTGCGCCGGTGTTACGGCGCCATCCTGGTGAAGAACGACGAGATCATCTCCACCGGCTACAATGGGGCCCCCCGGGGCCGGAAGAACTGCGCCGACCTGGGCTACTGCACCCGGGAGGCCATGCAGATCCCCTCGGGGGAGCGCTATGAGCTGTGCCGCAGCGTCCACGCCGAGGCCAATGCCATCCTCTCCGCCGCCCGGAGCGAGACCCTGGGGGCCACCCTCTACCTGGCAGGGCGGGACGCCAAGACCGGGGAGCTGCTGGGCGACGCCACCTCCTGCTCCATGTGCCGCCGGTTCATCATCAATGCCGGCATCGAGCGGGTGGTCATCCGCCGTACACCTACGGAGTACACCGTCGTCCATGTGGAGGACTGGATCCGGGAGGACGACTCGCTGCCGGAGGCCCCCTAAAGGGAGACGCTGTGGAAACCTTTTACCGTCTTGTCTGGCTCTTTTTCTGCTACGCTTTCCTGGGCTGGCTGCTGGAGACCACTGCGGCCGCCGTCCGGGAGCGGAGATATGTGGATCGAAGCCTTCTCTTTGGCCCCGTCTGCGTGGTCTACGGCGCAGCGGGGGTGGTCATCAGCATCGCCCTGTGTGACCTGGCGGAGAACTGGGTGTTCCTGTTCCTGGGCAGCAGCATCTACGCCACGGTGGCGGAGTGGCTCTCCGGCCACTGGCTCTATAAGCTCACCGGCACCCGCTGGTGGGACTACTCCGGCCGGAGGGGGAACCTGGACGGCTACGTCTGCCTGACCGCCTCGCTGCTGTGGGGCGTTCTGGGTACGGCGGCGGTCAAGTGGCTCATTCCCGTTCTGGGATGGATCGGAGGCGTCGTGCCCCCTGCGGTGGCCCACCTTCTGCTGTGGGCCCTGCTGGGTGTTTTTGCCCTGGACTGTCTGGCCACCGCCCTCACCCTGGCGGGCACGCTGCACCGCATGCCCCAGGTGGAGGAGATGGGAAACCGCCTGGAGGCGGTGACGGTGCGCCTGGGCAGCTGGGTGCTGCGCAAGACGGAAAAGCGGATCCAAAAGGCCCACCCCAAGGCCGCGTTTCGCAAAGGGCGGGAAAAGGAGCCCGTTTTTGCCGCCGGCTGCGGCTTTTATAAGCTCTTTTGGCTCTTTCTCATCGGCGCCTTTGTGGGCGATGTGGCGGAGACCCTCTTCTGCCGGGTGAGCATGGGGGTCTGGATGAGCCGTTCCAGCTTGGTCTGGGGAGATCTCTCCATCGTCTGGGGCCTGGCGCTGGCCATGGCCAGCCTGCTGCTCCACCGCTACCGGGAGCGCTCCGACAGCTTTCTCTTCCTGGCGGGCACCCTGTTGGGCGGAGCCTACGAGTACCTGTGCAGCGTCTTTACCGAGCAGATCTTCGGCGTGGTGTTCTGGGACTACAGCCACATTCCCTTCAACCTGGCAGGGCGGGTGAATCTGTTGTTCTGCTTCTTCTGGGGCATTGCCGCAGTGGTCTGGATGCGGGCGTGTTACCCGAAGGTCTCCGGCCTTATCGAGCGCATCCCCCGAAAATGGGGCCGGCCTCTGACCTGGGCGCTGGCGGTATTTTTGGTCGTGGACGTGGCGGTGAGCGGAGTGGCCCTGGCCAGAGCGGAGGGGCGCGCCCAGGGCCTTGCGCCGCAAAACGGGGTGGAACGGCTGATGGACGAGCACTTTGGGGACGCGCGGCTGGCGGAGGTCTATCCCGCGGCGGTGCGGACAGAGTGAATAAAAATCGGAGGTATTTCCAGTAAAAATTTGTGCTTCGCGAATGAAATTCCTTGACAGAAAGGCCGCCTGGACGTAAAATATAGTCGGTGCATAATTGAGAGCACTTTGTGATCTTTACCGACTGGGACGCCCTTGGCCTTTCCGCGTCACAGCTTCGTTGCAATTTTGACCGATATAAACAGGAACATACCCTAAAATTGCGCCCTGCTGTGCCGTAAAACGCCCGGAGTACGCCCTTTTTCGACAAAATCACAGGTCTCTCTTGAAAAGCGCCTTAGGCGCTTTTCTTTTTTTGAAGATCCGGGACTGGCCCGGAGGACAAAAATTTGACGGAGGTGTGAAAGGCAGGATATGGAATTTAATGTGCTGTGTGTCATCATGGCCGTAGCAGGACTGCTTGTGGGCGCGTTTGCGGACAGCGTATACCGCCGCAACGTTTCGGAGAAGAAGCTGGGCTCCGCCGAGGAGGAGGCCAAACGCATTCTCAACGACGCCATCAAGACCGCCGAGAACAAGCAGAGAGAGGCCATGGTAGAGGCCAAGGAGGCCATCCTCACCGCCCGCAACGAGTGGGAGAAGGAGGAAAAGGAACGCCGTAGCGATATCCAGAAGCAGGAGCACCGCCTGCAGCAGAAGGAAGAGAATCTGGATAAAAAGACCGAGAACCTGGAAAAGAAGGAAGAGACCCTTCAGGATAAGCTCTCCGAGCTGGAGCAGGCCAAGGAAGAGGTCGAGGGCATCAAGATCCAGCAGCGCACAGAGCTGGAGCGGATCTCCGGCATGACCGCTGAAGAGGCCAAGGATATGCTGGTCAGCCAGCTGGCCCACGAGGTGGAGCACGAGTCCGCCGCCAAGATCAAGGAGGCGGAAAACCACTACAAGGAAGAGTCGGACAACCTGGCCCGGGAGATCATCGGTCTTGCCATCCAGCGCTGTGCCGCCGACCATGTGGCCGAGGCCACCGTCAGCGTGGTGCCCCTGCCCAACGATGAGATGAAAGGCCGCATCATCGGCCGGGAGGGCCGGAACATCCGCACCCTGGAGACCCTCACCGGCGTTGACCTCATCATCGACGACACCCCGGAGGCCATCACGGTCTCCTGCTTCGACCCGGTGCGCCGGGAGATCGCCCGCATCGCCCTGGAAAAGCTGATCCAGGACGGCCGGATCCACCCCGCCCGCATTGAGGAGATGGTGGAGAAGGCCAAGCGGGAAGTGGACGCCACCATTAAAGCCGAGGGCGAGCGGGCCGTCTTTGAGACCAACGTCCACGGCATCCACCCCGAGCTCATTAAGCTGCTGGGCCGCATGAAGTACCGTACCAGTTACGGCCAGAACGTGCTCAGCCACTCCATCGAGGTGGCCCATCTGGCCGGACTTATGGCCGCCGAGCTGGGCGGCGATGTGAACACCGCCAAGCGGGCGGGCCTTCTCCACGATCTGGGCAAGGCCATCGACCACGAGGTGGAGGGCTCCCATGTGGCCATCGGTGTGGAGCTGGCCCGGAAGTATCACGAGAGTGAAGAGGTCATCCACGCCATCGAGGCCCACCACAACGATGTGGAGGCCAAGACCCTGGTGGCGGTGCTGGTGCAGGCCGCCGACGCCGTCTCCGCCGCCCGGCCCGGCGCCCGGCGGGAGAACCTGGAGAATTACATCAAGCGCCTGGAGACCCTGGAGGGTATCGGCGCCTCCTTCCCCGGTGTGGAGAAGTGCTTCGCCATCCAGGCCGGCCGGGAGATCCGCATTATGGTGGAGCCGGAGAAGGTCAGCGAGGATCAGATGGTGCTCCTGGCCCGGGAGGTGGCCAAGAAGATCGAGGACGAGATGGAGTATCCCGGCCAGATCAAGGTCAACGTGATCCGGGAGACCAAGGCTGTGGATTACGCGAAATAAGTGAAAAAATCGCCTCATTCGTTGGAATGAGGCGATTTTTCTTGACATTTAACGTGCTTTAAGGTTTAATGGAGGAAACGGCAAAAAGGAGAGAGGCAGCATGATGAAGTACCGTATTCTGGGCCGCACCAGCCTGAAGGTCAGTGAGATCGCCTTGGGCTGCGAGGGCTTTCTGAAGCAGGACGACGCCTTTGCCCAGGCCATGTTTCGCCGCGCTCTGAACGCCGGGGTAAACTGCATGGATATGTACAGCCCCGATCCCAACCTCCAGCGCCAGGTGGGCCGGGCCATTGCCGGACGGCGGGAGGCGTTCATCCTCCAATGCCACCTGTGCTCCATGTGGGATACGCAGAAGGATCAGTACCGGGCCACCCGGGACCCGGAGGAGGTGGCCCACGCCTTTGAGACCCTTCTCTCTAACCTGGGTACCGGCTATGTGGACATCGGGATGATCCACTATGTGGACTCTCCGGAGCTGTGGGAGGAGATCAAAAACGGCCCCGTTATGGCCTATGCCCAGGAGCAGAAGCGGCGGGGGCGCATCAAATACATCGGCATGAGCAGCCACAATCCTCTGGCGGCGCAGCCCGCGGTGGAGAGCGGCCTGATCGACGTGCTCATGTTCTCCGTCAACCCCTGCTACGATCTCCAGCCCGGAGACGACGACATCGAGCAGCTTTGGGCCGCGGATAAGTACGCCGGGACGCTGACCAACATGGATCCCGACCGGGAGAAGCTCTATGAGACCTGCCAGCGGCTGGGGGTGGGCATTACCGTTATGAAAGCCTTTGGCGGCGGCGACCTGCTGGATGCCGAGCTGTCCCCGGCGGGGGCGGCTTTGACGGCGGAGCAGTGCATCCAGTATGCCCTTGACCGGCCCGCCGTGGCCTGTGTCATGTGCGGGGCCCGGAGCCTGGAGGATCTGGAGAAGAGCCTGAACTACCTGGAGGCCGCAGAAGAAGCGCGGGATTACGCCTCTGCTTTTGCCGCCTTCCCCCGCATCCGGTGGGAGGGCCACTGCATGTACTGCGGCCACTGTGCCCCCTGCCCGGTGGGCATCGACATCGCCACCCTCACCAAGTTCCTCAACCTGGCCCGCGCCCAGGGGGAGCCGCCTGAGACCGTCCGGGAGCATTATGCCGTGCTGAAGCACAAGGCGGGGGAGTGCATCCAGTGCGGCCAGTGCGAGGGCCGCTGCCCCTTCCATGTGGACATACGGGAGAACATGCGCCAGGCCAAAGAGATCTTCGGCGCCTGAGAGGATCAAAAAAGCCGCCCCGAGAGGGGCGGCTTTTTTTGATCGATGTTACTCCCCGCAGTGGGACAGACGAAGAGAGGTGATATAGGCCTGCTCCCGGGTGTAGAAGTCCAGAGGGGAGAAGTTCCCGTTGCCGGTGCCGCCCATGACGGCGCTCCCGGTGGTGGGGTCAGTCAGGCCGGAGGTAAAGGCCACGCCCTCCTTGGCCCAGGAGGCGATCTGAGCCTCATCGTTGAAGCTCTGGCCCTTGCCTGCGGTCATATCCAGCACTTGGGCGGTGCGGGAGAGCATGGAGGCCGCCTCCTGCCGGGTGATGGAGCCGGTGGGGTTGAAGGTGGTTTTCGAGGTGCCGTTGACAATGCCCAAGGCGTGGGCCGCCAGAATATCGGCGTTGTCGGTATCGGTGAAGGGATCGGTGATGGTTTTGCCTTTGACGATGGCGTAGACGGAGACGGACATGCCCGTCTTTTCCTCCACCAGCACCACCATCAGCCGGCAGAAATCCTCCCGGGTGATGTTATCCTGATAGCCTGTCTGAAGGTCCTCGGGCACCAAACCGGAGCGAATGGCGGCGTCCACCTGCTCCTGGGCCCAGGAGGAGGGAAGGTCGTTGGGATCGGGCAGCTCCGCTTCCACGGTCACCTCGGCCTTGGGATCGCCGGCCTTGAAATTGTTGAGGGACGCAGCGGGCGTGAACGCCTCATGGGTCTGGGCCAGGAAGAAGTCTCCGGCGTCGAAGTACCGGGGGTCGTAGAAAGCGCCATTGCCGGGGCGGCCCCAGGTGGAGTCGATCCAGATCCACTGCCCGTCGATATAGGCGGCGTTCCAGGCGTGGCCGTCGCCGCTGGCAGTGCCGTGGACATACACGGTGGGAATGCCCTGAGCCTGCAGAAGCGCCCGGGTCAGGTTGGTATAGCCGGAGCAGACCGCCAGCTTATGCTCCAGCACGTCCTCGCTGCGCAGGTAGGTATGCTCCTTTTGCCCCCGGAAGTATTCATAGTCATAGACCACGTTCTCCGCCACCCACCGGTGGATGGCCTGGGCCTTTTCATAATCACCGGTGAGCCCGGCGGTGATCTCGTTGGATTTCGCCACAATGGCGGAGCTCTGCTCGGTCACCCAGCGGCTGGGGTCCACCCCGTCAAAGAGGGCGCGGAAGGTCTCTATCCGGTTTGCCATCTGCTCGCTGGGCAGATTGACGACCTCCTTCAGGGAGGGGCACTGGCCCAGATAGTTCATAAACTGGTTGGCGGTCATGCCCTTCATGCTCTCCGCCAGCTTGCCCGTCTTGGGGAAGGTGATGCTGGTCAGGTTTTCGCAGCCAGAGACCACGCCGGTCCCTATCGCCTCCAGAGCGTCAGGCAGGGTGATGGAGGTGAAGGCGTTTCCAGAAAAGGCGCCAGTGCCCAGCTTTTTCAGCCCCTTGGGCAGGGTGACGGAGGTGAGAGCGCAGCTGCTGAAGGCATTATCTCCGATCTCCCGCACCGAGGCGGGAATGGTGACGGAGGTGAGGGCGGAGCAGCCGCAGAAGGCATAGGCCTCCACCGCCGTCAAGGCGTTGGGCAGGGTCACGCTGGTGAGGGAGGTGCAGTTCTGGAAAGCCTGCTCCCCGATCACAGTTACCGAATTGGGAATGGTGATACGCTTGAGATAGGTGCACTCCAAGAAGGCCCGCATTCCGATCTCAGTGACGCCGCTGGGGATGTTGACCTCCTGGACCGTGCTGTCCCAGAAGGCGTCTGCGTTGATGGTGCGGACCGTATCGGGCAGGATCACCTTGAGAACGCCCCGCTCAAAGACCCGGTTATCCCCGCTGCCGATGGCGGTCACGCCGTCGGGGACGGTCACCGTACCCGAGGTGGCGGTGCAGCGGACCAGCACGCCGTTTTCTATGATAAAGATGGAATCGTCCTGGACCGGCGTTTGGGTCGGCGCGGGGTCCTGGGACTGGCTGGGGTTTTGATCCCCGCCGCTCTCCTCTCCATCGCTGACTCCGTAGTAGAGAGGGGTATCATAAAAGTAGGCCGTCTGTTCTTCCTTTGTCACGGCGCGGCCCCCGAAGGTGGCCTTGGTGATGGGGTTGCCGTAAAAGGCGTTCCGGCCCACCGTCACCCCGGCGGGAACGTCCACCTGGGTCAGAGCGCAGAAGGAGAAGGCGTTCATGCCGATCTCCTGCAGACCGCTGGAGAAGCTGACCCGGGCCAGACTGCGGCAGTTGTCAAAGGCCTCGTTCCCGATGGTCCTCAGGGAGGAAGGCAAGGTGACGGAGGCGAGGCTTCCACACTCGGCGAAGGCCATGTCCTCAATGGTGGTCAGCCCCTCGGGCAGGTTGATGGAGGACAAGGGCGATTCACAGAAGGCCTCCTGCCCAATGACCCGGATGGAGCCGGGCAGGGTGACCTTCAGCCCGGAAAAGCTGAAAAAGCCGTAAAACACCTCGGGAGCGATCTCAGTGACCCCATCGGGGATCACCACATTGCCGCCGGTGCCGTTATATTCGACGAGGACGCCGTTTTCGATGACAAAGTCCTCCTCTGCGGCAAAGGCCGGAACAGCCAGCCCCAGGCAAAGGCCGAGAACCAGCAGGGTGGAAAGCAGGCGTTTTTTCATTTCTGTCATTCTCCTCACGTTGTCTCCTCAAAAGAGGGGTTAGTCAAAGGGCGATATTTAGCAAAACAAAACTACTTTCATGATAAAATAGGCGAACGGAAAAGTCAAGGAGATTTTCCAGATCCGGATAGGGGGGGAGCCGTTGGGAGAGAAAGAAAAAGAAGCCGTCCACCGGACGGCTTCTTTTGTATGCGGCGTTATTCCGGCAGTTTCAGATCGCCCTCTTTGATCCAGCCGATCTTTCTCAGGAGTTGGCAAAAAAGTACCGACAGCACGGCGGGGAGGACGAAGCTTATCAGGATGAGCCCCAGCCAGTGGAAGGCGGTGGGGGAGATGGCCACGGCCCCCACCTTGCTCACCGCCGCTTCACTGGGGGCGAGCCAGCCCGTCCACACCCCGATCTGGCCGCACAGGCCGCAGGTGCCCATGCCGGAGTTGATGGCCGCGCCGTTCATCTCCAGCTTGAATAGGCAGGTGGCGATGGGCCCGGTGATGGCGGAGGCCAGGGTGGGAGGGATCCAGATGCGGGGATTTTTCACGATATTGCCCATCTGGAGCATGGAGGTGCCCAGGCCCTGGCTTACCAGGCCGCCCCAGCGGTTTTCCTTGAAGCTCATAACGGCGAAGCCCACCATCTGGGCGCAGCAGCCCGCCACGGCGGCGCCCCCCGCCAGGCCCACCAGGCTGAAGGAGTGGCAGATGGCGGCGGAGGAGATGGGCAGGGTGAGGGCGATCCCCACCAGCACGCTGACGGCGATGCCCATCCAGAAGGGCTGGAGCATGGTGGTGCGGTTGATAAGGGTGCCGAAGGCGTCGGCAAAGGCGCCGATGGGAGGGGCGATGAGATAGGATAGGCTCACCCCCACAAAGATGGTGACGGCGGGGGTGACCAGCAGGTCGATCTTAGTCTCCTTGCTCACCGCCTTTCCGATCTCCGCGGCGATGATGGCGATGAAGAGCACCGCCAGGGGGCCGCCGGCCCCACCCATAGCGTTGGCCGCCTGCCCCACCGCCGCCAGGGAAAAGAGCACCAGGGGAGGGGCCTGGAGTGCGTAGCCGATGGCGACGGCCATGGCGGGGGCGGACATGGCGGAGGCAAAGGTGCCCATGTCCACCAGGAAGGAAAGGCCCAGTTGCTGCCCCAGGGTCTTGATGATGGTGCCGATGAGCAGGGAGCAGAAAAGACCCTGGGCCATGGCCCCCAAGGCGTCGATGCCATAGCGCCTGGCGGATATGACAATGTTTTTGCGTTTCAGAAAGGACGGGATGTCAGCCAAGGAAAAGACCTCTTTTCTCCGGAAAATAAATAGGACAAAGCGGGTGTCTTGACACATGCCTTGTCCTATTATAGCCATATGGATGGATTTGTCAAGCCCTTACAGGCACACACTGATCTCCCCGGCGGAGAGGGCGGTCTCGCCGCCGTCGGGAAGGGAGATCTGGAGGGAGAAGTCGCCGTTGATGCCAAGGGCGGTGCCCTGGATGGTCTGCCCCTCCCGCGGGAACCGAACCGCCCGGCCGATGACGGCGCTGCGCCGGCGGTATTCCTCCAGATATATCTCCTGGGCGTGGGGGAAGTCCCGCCACAGCCTGTCCAGCTCTGTGAGCAGGGCGCCAGCCATCTCCGCCGGAGTGGGGGGGACGGCCATGTGCTGGCCCAGGGAGGTGGCGGTGGCGGAGAGGGTCGGGCCGAAATCCTCACGGGTCTGGGTCAGGTTGATGCCGATGCCCAGCACGGCGCAGTCCAGAGCGCCGTCCCCGTGGAAGGAGAGCTCGGTGAGGATGCCGCAGAGCTTTTTGCCCTCCAGCAGCACGTCATTGACCCACTTGATGGAAAAGGAAAGGCCGGTGAGCCCCTCCAGGGCCCGGCATACCGCCACCGCCGCCCAGGGGGTGAGGCGGCTGAGCAATTCCATGGATGCCGCCTGGGGGCGCAGCAGGACGGAGAGGTAGAGCCCCTTGTCCGCCAGGGACTGGAAGGCGCGGCCCTGCCGGCCCCTGCCACTGGTCTGGCTCCCGGCAATGACCACCGTACCGCACTGCGCTCCGGCCTGGGCCAGGCGGCGGCACTCCTCATTGGTGGAGTCTATGCTCGGGTAAAAAAGTACCTGGCGGCCCACCTGACGGTGGGGACAGGACAGATCGGGAAAGGACATGGAAAGGGCCCTCCTTGCAGGCGTTTTTTCCAGTGTACCCCCAAAGGGACGGCCCGTCAAGGGCCAAGCATATCCCCCGGCTTTGTCCCATATAGTGTGGTGATATCAAGTGGAAAGGCGGGGATACCATGCCCTATGAGGAAGCAAGGATGGAGCTGAACCATCATCTCATCCTGGAGGATCGGGAAAAGCTCACCGTATCCGGTGTGGAGGAGGTGGAGAGCTTCGATGAGAACACCATCGTCATGGATACGGCCCAGGGAGTTCTGGTAGTGCGGGGAGAGGAGCTGCACATCGAGAAGCTGAGCCTGGACGGCGGGGATCTGAAGGTGGAGGGGATGATCGAGTCCCTGGTCTACGAGGCCCCCCGCCGGGGAAAGGGCGGGTTTTTGTCCCGGCTGCTGGGGTAAGGGATGGAGGTCTCGGTCATCGCCCAGGCACTGGCCTTTCTGGGCGTACTGGCGCTGGGGGGCGCGCTGGGTCTGGTCTACGATCTCTTCCGCCTGCTGCGGGGACGGTTCCGCCTGGGGCCGCTGGGTTCCCTTTTGGATCTTCTCTACTGGCCCCTTTCTGTGGCCGCCCTCTTTTTCTATGCCGTGGCGGCGGGGAACGGGGAGGTGCGCATCTATCTGCTGGTGGGCGCCGTGCTGGGAGGGATGCTCTATTTCCTGCTTTTGAGCCGTTTTTCTCTTCTTTTGGGGAACCTTCTGGTGGATGGACTGCTTTTCCTGTGGGGACTTTTTTTGGGCCCGATCCGCCTCCTCGCAGATTTACATAAAAAATTTTGGAAAAATGGGAAAAAACTCTTCCATTATTTTTTGAAATGGTATAGAATAGGCTGTACCATAGGCGAAATGGAGCGGATGGAAGGAGGTGGCGGCCATGCAGCTGAAAAAGGCGGGGTTCCTGACAAAGATCGTCGTGCTGGTGCTCATCATCGCCGCCACCGTGAGCCTTCTGCGGATGCAGGGGCAGATCGCCCTGGCCATGAACGAGCGGGAGGAGCTGAAGAGCCGGGTGGCCCAGCAGACCCAGATCAACGCCGATCTTCAGGACGCCGTCGATCACAGCGACGATCCCGGCCGTCAGGCTGACATCGCCAGAGGTGAGCTGGGGCTGGCCGCACCGGGCGAAAAGGTCATCATCTTCACTGATTGAGCGGTTTGTGTGGCCGCGAGAGAGGAAAAATCATCAAGGAGGACATATCTGTCGGTATGGAGTTTGGGGTAGGTTCTGTTTTGGAGGGCAAGGTGACGGGCATCACAAAGTTCGGCGCCTTCGTGTCCCTGCCCGAGGGCAAGTCCGGGCTGGTGCACATTTCGGAGATCGCGTATACATACGTCAACGATGTAAAGGACTACTTGCAGGAGGGCCAGGAGGTCAAGGTCAAGGTCATCAATGTGGATGACAGCGGCCGCATCAACCTGTCCATCAAAAAGGCGCAGGATCCGCCGCCCCGTCCCGCCGGAAGCGGGGCGTCCCGGCCCGGCTCCGGCGGCCGTGACTCCCGTCCCGTTGGCTTTACCGGCCCCAAAAAGCCCGCCGAGCCCCAGACCTTTGAGGATCGGCTCAAGCAGTTTATGGCCTCCTCGGACAGTAAGCTCTCCGAGCTGAAGATGAACGAGAAGCGGGGCTCTCGCCGGGGCAACCGGAAGTGAGGAAGCGCCGCTGAAAACAGATCTGAAAAATGTCCCGGCCCTGTGGCCGGGACATTTTTTTGCACCGGCGGCCCTAAATATCCCCCAGCTTGCGGCGGGCCGTGCCAATAAGGGGGAGGCAGGCGGCAAGACCCAGCAGGGGAACCAGCCAGGCGGGCAGATGATCCAGAGCTGCGCCGTACAGCCCCTGTCCCAGAGGCAGGGCGCAGGCGGCGGCCGCCGTCACGAAGGAGCCCACCTTACCCAGAAGGGCGGGAGGCGTCATGGTTTGGAAATAGGTCTGAGCCAGGATGGAGAATACGCCGGCGGCGGTCATTCCCAACAGGGCCGCGGTGAGCAAGACACCCCAGGAGATTAGAGGGAGGCCCCGGAAGGCTATCGCCGGAGCCATTGCCGCCAGGGGCAGCGCCCCGGCGAGCAGATACCGCCAGGAGCGGGAGAAGACCAGGCGGCTTCCCAGAGCGCCCACCAGAAGGGCGCCCAAAATTGTTCCCAGGCCCATAGCGGCCTCTACCAGGGAATAGAGCTGACTGGACAGGCCCAGGGTGATCTTTACAAAGTAGGGAAGACCCACCAGGTAGAGGGGGGAAAGACACAGGTTGATCCCCGCTACCACCCCCAGCAGCGGCAGAAGCCCTGAGGCGGCCAGGAAACGGCCTGCCTCCCCCAGATCCCTCCAGGCGGTTCCCAGCCCGTGTCCCGGCGCGGGGGTAAAGGGGATGCGCAGGAAGCACTCCATCACCGCCGCGGCCAGCAGGCATCCGGCGCTGATGAGGCACAGAGGCCGCATACCCCAGAAGCCATAGAACATCCCGCCGGCCACCGGCCCCAGCAGGGTGGACAGGGCGGACACCTGGGTCACCAGGGCGTTGGCCCGGGCCAGTGCCCTCTGGGGCGCCAGGAGGGGAACGGAGGAGAGGACAGAAGGCTGGTAGAGGGCCTGAATGGCCGAGAGAAAAAGCAGCAGGGCGGCGGGGGGAAGCGCGGAGCCGCCCAGTCCGAATGTGCCGAAATTCCAGACCGCCGCGGCGGTGAGGAAGTCCAGGACATACATGATCCTCTGCCGGGGGAGGCGGTCGGCCAGCACGCCGCCCACAGGGGAGAGGAGGACGGTGGGGAGCATGGACGCGGCCAGCACCGCGCCGAACAGGGTGGCGGAGCCTGTCAGATCCAGCACATAGAGAGACAGGGCGAAGCGCAGCATGGCGTTGCCCAGGATGGATACGACCTGGCCCAGGAGCATAAGGGCAAAGCTGCGGGAGAAGAGTACTTCATTCATGGGGATACCTCCTGATAGATAGATTTGAAATTATAAATACCGACGGTTGGTATGTATGAAGAGGGAAAGAACCGCCCCTGTGGGGCGGTGGGGCAGGACTTTCTGGAATTACGGTTGGGCGAGCTTATGGGCGATGCGGGTGTAGTAGGCGTCCAAGGTGTCCATCAGCGCCTGGTCAAAAACGGGGATCCCCAGACCGTCGCTCATGGCCTTCAGGAAACGGAACTTTGCCATAAATTCCTCCCGGCTGTGGGAGAAGACGCCTGCCCACAGGTTCAGCAGAACCATGAAACTCTCCGCGGCCTCCTTGGGATAGAGGGTGGTGATGGAGCCGTCGGCGACGCCTTCCTCGAAAAGCCGCTGGATGATGGGCGCGGCGTCGCGGACGGAGGTGGTGAGCAGGAGCTGAATAAGCTGGGGGTTGCGCTCAAAGGAAACAGTGATATCATCGATCTCCAGCTTTCCCGGGTCGGTCAGCTGCCGCCGCAGCAGCTCCCGCAGCTTTTCCAGTCCGGAGCGGGAGGGGGCGTCCAGTACGTCAAACATCTTGGAATCCACATAATAGCGGTCATAGAGGTGATCCAGGATGTCCTCCTTGCTTGTGAAATGGTGGTACACAGCGCCCTTGCTCATGCCCAGCCCGTCTACGATGTCCTGGATGGTGGTGTGGTCATACCCCTTTTCAGAGAACAGCCGGAAGGCCACATCCAGGATCTTCTGCCGGGTCTGCTCCGGGTATTTGTTTCGTGCCATTGTAAGTCCACCTCTCTATACATACCGTCAGTATGTATAGAATAGCAAAGGCCGCCGGAAAAGTCAAGGGGCAGGCGTCTATCGCCTGCCCCTTGATGGGTCGGTTCTGATTTGGGCCTTACAGCGGCTCGTCTACCACCTGGGCCTTGATGAGGTTGGTGGTGCCCTTGGCGCTCAGGGGCACGCCGGCGGTGATGACCACCGTGTTTCCCGGCTTCACCAGGCCCTCCTTCCGGGCGGTGTCCACGCACAGGGAGAACAGCCGGTCGGTGGAGTCCACGGAGCCGTAGAGCAGGGGCTGGACGCCCCAGGAGATGGCCAGCTGGCGGCGGCACTTCTCCGAGGTGGTGAGGGCCACGATGGGACAGGGGGGCCGGAACCGGGAGATGACCCGGGCGGTGTGACCGGAGGTGGTGGCGGCCAGGATGGCGTCAGCGTTCAAGTCCATGGCGGTGGAGCAGCAGGTGTGGCTGATGGCCTGGTTGATGGAGGCGGAACTGCCGGTGGCGCTGAGGCTGTAGTTCTTGATGAACCGGCCCCAGTAATTGATGGCGCTCTCGGCGGCCAGGACGGTCTTCACCATGGTCTCCAGGGCCTCAATGGGATATTTGCCGGAGGCGGTCTCGCCGGAGAGCATGACGCAGGAGGTGCCGTCGAAAACGGCGTTGGCCACGTCGCTGATCTCCGCCCGGGTGGGGCGGGGATTGCGGATCATGGAGTCCAGCATCTGGGTGGCGGTGACCACGTTCTTGCCCGCGGCGGCGGATTTGGAGATCATCTCCTTCTGGATGATGGGAACCTCGTAGGCGGGGATCTCCACGCCCAGGTCGCCCCGGGCCACCATGGCGCCGTCGGAGGCGGAGAGAATTTCATCGAAGTTGTCCACGCCCTCCCGGTTCTCGATCTTGGCGATGATGCGGATGTTCTCGCCGCCCCACTTGGCCAGCTCAGCGCGGATATCCTCAATGTCGCTGGCCTTGCGGATGAAGGAGGCCGCCACAAAGTCGAAGTCGTTCTCGGCGGCGAAGCGGAGATCCTCCCGGTCCTTGTCGGTGAGGGCGGGCAGTTGGATCTTGGTGTCGGGGATGTTGATGGACTTGTTATTGGACAGCGTTCCCCCGGTGACCACAGTGCAGCGGATCTCCTGGCCCTCCACGCAGACCACCTTCAGCTCGATCAGGCCGTCGTCAATGAGGATGCGGGTGCCCGGCTCCACCTCCTGATGGAGGTTGGTGTAGGTCACGGAGACCTGGCCGTCGTCGCCGGCCACATCCCGGGTGGTGAGGGTGAACTGGCCGCCCTCGGTGAGGGTCACGGGGCCGTTCTGAAAGGTCTTGACACGGATCTCGGGGCCTTTGGTATCCAGCATAGTGGCCACGGGACGGCCCAGCTCGTCCCGGGCCCGCTTGAGCTTTGTAAGGGTGGACAGCTGGGTCTCATGAGTGCCGTGGGAGAAGTTGAACCGGGCGCAGTTCATGCCGGCGAGGATGAGCTTGCGGAGCATCTCCTCGCTGTCCACAGAGGGGCCCAGAGTACAGACGATCTTGGTCTTTCTCATATTCATTCTGATACCTCCATAATTGGGTACAGCAGTTGAAGCCGATGTTCGATTTATAAGCCAGTTTATCATACTATATTCTACCGAAAATGAAAAGCGGCAAAACCACCAAAACGGATGGTTTTGCCGCTTTTTTTACCACACGTGGGACGTGCCCTGCTCCCGTTCCAGGCGCTTGGTCTCCAGCGCGTCGGCCCTGGCAGTGGGCAGGTAGGGGAACAGCTCGTCTACCCGCAGGGAGCTGGTGGTGTTAAGGACGAAGATCAGGTCTGGCTCCAACCACTCCACATAGCTGAGCATTTCCTCCTGGTCGCCGTTGAAAAGCCGCGGGTCGATGGTGATGACCTCGCCGGAGATGATGCCGAGGAAGGGGGTGAAGGCACAGCCGTAGGAGTCCCGGAGCACCAGCACCCGGCGGCCCCAGGGATAGGGGCTGACCTCATTCACTGTCCGGGCCAGAAGGAAGTCGCCGCCGGAGTAGACGGTGTAGGGATTGGACTCGTACAAGCTCTCGTCCGTGGCCAGCATTTCGGGGAAGAGGAGGCTCATGGCAAAGGGGCCCCGGCGCTCGATGCCGCTCATGGGTACGGTGTAGGTGAAGTCACTCTCAAAATTGGGCGACCAAACCTCCAAATCGTCCAGGCCGGCATAGGCCGTTCCCACCCGCTTACCCTGGCTGCCCAGGAAGATGTCGTGGAAGGTATATTTATTGTAATGGCCGGGGTCGGTGATCTCCGGGTAGATGGTGTAGTCGTAATCATCCCGGAGCTTGTCGGCCAGGGTTTGGAAGCCCAGGAAGGCCCCGGCGGCGGTCCAGTGGTGGTCGGTGCGGAAGAACAGCTCGTCCAGCGCCCGGCCCTCCGCTGCCGCCTGGCGGAAGGCGGGACGGAGATCCAGGGTGTCCACTTCGTGTTCCTCCAGAATGGAGAGGAACTGGTCTGCCTCGGCGTCGGCGTAGTCGTTGATGCCGTCAGGAAGAGAGGCCATCGCCAGTTTGGAGGGAGCCTGGATGTAGAGAAGGGGGGTCTCGTACTCCTCCTCCAAGCGCTGGGCGAATTCTACCATCTCCTGGGCCCGGACGGTCATATCCACCTGCTGGGCGTCCGGGTTGGCGAAGGTGAGGGAGCCGTCAGCCAGCCTGACCACGGTGTATTTGGGCTCCACATCCTCCACCACCTGGCGGCCCAGGAGCTTCTGGGAGGCGCCGTAAAGATTGATGAAGCTGTAGTCCCGATCCAAAGCGGCGTTAAGGGCGGGCTCGGAGCCCTGGATCAAGGCGTCGACCTTCTCCATAGAGACCTTGGACAGGGAGATGAGACCGGGGTTTTTCACGGGTTGGCCGACGCGGACGGTCTTATGGGGCGGAGCGAAGAGCTGATGGTCAGAGCGGCTGGGGCGGGCGGCTTCCAGGAAGCCGCCGCTTTGGGACAGGGCCCCAAAGAAAAGAAAGATCACTGCCCCGAAAATGCCGGCCAGGAAGAGGACGGCGGTGCCGGTGTTTCTGCGTGCTGTCATGGAAGTCACCACCTTTCAAAGGGAGGAAAAACTCAAAACCGGAAGTAGATGAAGGGGTTGTAGGTGCCCTTTACCAGGCAGGCCGCGGACAATACCGCGATACACGCCATACCCAGGGTGTAGAGCAGATCCCACAGAAGGGAGAGGTTGTGGCCGCCGGGGTGCAGATGGGTCAGCCGCTCCTTGAACCAGAGGGCAAAGCCGCCGGAGAAGAGGACTGCCAGCGCCAGAAGTACGGCGTTCTCCCGCAGATAGAGAAGACAGACGGCGTCATACCGGGCGGAGCCATTCACGCCCAGCATAGTCAGGAAAAACTGTCCCGCGTAGGACAGGGTGTCGGCGCGGAAGAGCATCCACAAAAAGTTCACGGCGGCCAAGGTGTAGAGCCGCTTGAAAATACCGGGCCAGTTTTCTCCCAGGTGGCAGTATTTTTCCAGGATCAGCAGCAGGAAGTAGAGCAGACCCCAGACCACGAACGTCCAGTTGGCCCCATGCCAGAAGCCGGTGAGGAGCCAGACCACAAAGAGGTTAAAGACGTGCCGCCTGGGAGTTACCCGGTTGCCCCCCAGGGGGATATAGAGGTAATCCCGGAACCAGGAAGAAAGGGAGATGTGCCACCTGCGCCAGAACTCGGTGACGGAGCGGGAGGAATAGGGGTGGTCGAAGTTCTCCGCGAAGTGGAATCCGAACATCTGCCCCAGGCCGATGGCCATGTCGGAGTAGCCGGAGAAATCGTAGTAGATCTGGAACGTATAGCACAAAGAGCCCAGCCAGGCCATGGAGATGGACAGGGCGGCGGGGTCGCTGGCGAAGACCCGGTCGGCCACAACGGCCATCTGGTTGGCGATGAGCACCTTTTTTCCAAGGCCGGTGAGGAAGCGGACGCAGCCTGCGGAAAAGTCCTCCCAGGTCTCCCGGCGGCCGTCGATCTGCCGGGCCACGGAGGCGTACTTCACGATGGGGCCGGCGATGAGCTGGGGGAAGAAGGAGATGTAGAGCCCCAGGGCCAGGGGAGAGCGCTGCACCTCCGCCTTGCCCGAGGCCACGTCCAGCACATAGCTCAGGGCCTGGAAGGTGAAAAAGGAGATGCCGATGGGCAGCTCGATACCGGGCACGGGAAGGTTCAGACCCAAGCCGTTGAGACTCTCCACGGAGAAGACCAGGTACTTGAACAGGAAAAGCAGCGCCAGGTTGCAGCCCACCGCCGCGGCGATGGGGGCGGTGAGATAGCGGCACTGGCGCTTCCAGCGGTGCACCCAACGGCCAAAGCCGTAGTTCATAGCGATGGAGAGCACCATCACCGGCAAAAACCGGGGCTCACCCCAGGCATAGAAGAACAAAGAGGCGAGCAAGAGCAGGAGGTTCTGCGCCCCGCGCCGATCCCGGAAGGGGATGTAGTACAGGGCCAGCACCAGGGGCAGGAACTGGAACAGGAACACAGAGCTGGAAAAAAGCACGGGGCAACCTCCTTTCTGTCAGGATATGGCGGGCAGCGCCTAAATTATGTCAACCAACTGCCCAAAAAGGGAATGTGGCGGATCAGCCAGCTCAGGGCGAAGGAGCAGAGGAACACCGCCGCTGCCAGGAGCGGCACAGAGAAGACGGGGGAGAAGGACATAACGGTGATGCCGAAAAAGTCCAGCAGCATGAGGAAGAATACGTGCACCAGATAGATGCCGAAGACCAGCTGCGCCACACCGGAGAGCCGCTGGCGGCGGGAGCGCTCCTCACTGACGCCCAGCACATAGCGGAACAGGACGACGATGGCGATGGAGAACCACACCACATTGGGGGCAAACCAGCCGTAAAGAGTGTCCACAAAGGCGCCCGCCGAGCGGGAGAGGAGGGCGGTGCCCCAGACGGTGACCACTGCCCCGGCGACGCCCAGGATGTAGATGACAGCCTCCGCGATACGGCTGATGGTATACTCCTTGAGATAATATCCTGCCACAAAGTAACCCACATAACCCATTACCAGGCGCACCTCCAGCCGGTCGTACCAGACCTGGAGCGCGGCGGTGGAGTTGGGCCAGAAGTGGAACAGCGCCGGCAGCAGGGAGGCGAAAAGGAAGGCGAGGACGAAAAAGTAGTGGAGATCCCGCCGGGAGGCGCCCCGGACGAAGGCGCGAAGGATGGGGGTCACCAGGTAGAGGCCCAGGATGAGATAGAGAAACCACAGGTGGTAGTGGGTGTTGCCCCGGAGGGCGGAGCAGACGGCCCTCCAAAGTCCCAGCCAGGAAAAACGGCCCCCGGCGGTCATGTAGGACACCACGGCGTACACCCCGCCCCAAAACAGCAGGCAGATGAGGATGCGCAGGGCGTTGTGGAAGAAGAGCCTGGTCAGGGGCATCCCCTTTTTGGGATCCAGCATGAACATGCCTGAGAGCATGACAAACACGGGCACACACCAGCGGGTGAGGCCGTCGTATAGGTTGAGTACCCACCAGCTCTGGCTGGCGACCGCCACATGCTCAATGCGCAGCCCTGTCAGGGACAGGATGATGACCGCCAGGATGCCAAAGACCCGCAGCAGGTCGGCAAAGGCCACCCGGCCGTTGATCTTTTCTGCCATGTTATCTCTTCTCCGGCACGATCTCGATCCAGTAGCCATCGGGATCGGTGATGAAGTAGATGCCCATATCCGGGTTTTCGAAGCAGATGCAGCCCATTTTCTCGTGGAGGGCGTGGGCGGCGTCCATGTCGGGCACGGTGAAGGCCAGGTGGAACTCGCACTCCCCCAGATCGTAAGCCTTGTCGGCGTGGGCGGCCAGCCAGGTCAGCTCCAGGCGGAAGGAAGAGGCCCCGTCGGAGAGAAAGACGATCTGATAGGGGCCAAAGTCGTTCTCGCCGGCTTTCTTCTGGACGGCAGAAAGCCCCAGCGCCTCCTGGTAGAAGGCCAGGGACTTGTCCAGATCCCGGACATTGAAATTGAAGTGGTTGAAGGAAAACATAGGCGACCTCCTGAAGAAAAGATGAAAGTACCCATACTTTTTCACAGTAAACCTTATTCTATCACAAAAGAAAGCGCGAAACAAGAAAGAGATGGGAGAAAAATGGGGAAAATAGGTTTTTGCCGGTCAGATGAGCTCTCCCAGCAAAAAGTCTTTCTCCGCGGCGGTGATATGGACAGATTTTTCAATATTATGTAAACTGTATTGCCCTGGGAGCTTCACCTCCACATAGTTGGGGGCGTAGCCCCGGGTGAAGCCATCCTTCTCCTCCTCGAAGAGGACGGGAAGGCTCTGACCCACCCAGCTTTGGAGATAGGCGTGCTGGAGGGTCTCCGCCACCTGGGCGGCCCGGTGGGCCCGGCGCTCCTTCTCCCCGTTGGACACCTGATCCGGCATCCCGGCGGCGGGGGTGCCGGGCCTGGGGGAGTAGGGGAAGATGTGCATGGCGGTGAAGGTGCACTTCTCCAGAAAGGCCAGAGTCTGAGCAAATTCCTCCTCGGTCTCGCCGGGGAAGCCCACAATGAGGTCAGTGGTGATCCCTGGGTTTACATAATATTTACGCAGCAGCTTCACGCTCTCCAGGTAGCGGGCGGTATCATACCTCCGGTTCATCCGTTTCAGGGTGGCGTCGCAGCCAGACTGGAGAGAAAGATGAAAATGGGGGCATAAATTATGTAAACTTAATATCCGCCGGCAGAAGTCCTCCGTGATGGTGCGGGGCTCCAGGCTCCCCAGGCGGATGCGGCACTCCGGCGCGGCGGCGCAGATGGCCTCCACCAGGTCGGCCAGCTCCGGCTTGTCTTCCTTGTCTTTCTGTTCTGCCCCTTTGGCCAGATCCCGGCCCCAGGAGGAGATCTCGATGCCGGTGAGCACCAGCTCCTTGTAGCCCTCCGCCATAAGGCGCCTGGCTTCCTCCGCCGCCCGCTGAACCGGGAGGGAGCGCACCGGGCCCCGGGCGTAGGGGATGATGCAGTAGGAGCAGAAATTGACGCAGCCGTCCTCCACCTTCAGCATGGCCCGGGTGCGGGAGGCCAGCCCGCCCGCGGGCAGCTCTTCGAAGATGCGGGTTGACATAATATTATCGGTGGTCACAAGACAGGGGGACGGGTCTTCTGCCCCGGGGGGACAGTAAGAACCGTCCTCCTGTCTTGTCTGGGCGGAGGCGCGGGAAGCCGCCAGCCGTTCCAGTTCGTCCAAAAAGGCCAGCCTTTGGCTGGCGCCGCCCACCAGATCCACCTCCAGCCGGGCCACGGCCTGGGGGTCGGTCTGGGCGTAGCAGCCGCACACCGCCACGACGGCGGCGGGATTGGCCTTTCTGGCCCGGCGGATAGCCTGCCGGGACTTGTGGTCGCTGACGGCGGTGACGGTGCAGGTGTTGATGATGCAGACGTCGGCGGCCTGGCCGAAGGGCACCAGCGTATGGCCCCGGCCTGTCAGCTCCCGTTCCATGGCCTGGGTCTCGTACTGGTTGACCTTGCAGCCCAGAGTATAGATGGCGATTTTCATGGGTTTTCCCTCCAACCCCATTTCATGCTTGAAAGAGCGGTGGGGTTTGCTGTATAATCAGTTACATTGATTCCAGGCTATTATTATAAAAGAGAAAACGGCGTTCGTCCAGAGGCAAACGCCGGGGAGGGGACAATGTCCTACAATTTTTTTGCCCTCATGGGCCGGATGCGCTATATCGACCGCTGGGGGCTTATGCGCAATACCCAGGTGGAGAACATCCAGGAGCACTCCCACATGGTGGCTGTTCTGGCCCATGCCCTGGCGGTCATTGACCGGGAGAAGTTCGGCGGCAGGGTGGATCCGGGGAAGGCCGCCGTGGCGGGGCTTTACCACGACGCCTCGGAGATCCTCACCGGGGATCTGCCCACCCCGGTGAAGTACGATAACCCTGCCATCAAAAGCGCCTACAAGGCGGTGGAGAGTGTGGCGGCGGATAAGCTTTTGTCCCTTTTGCCGGAGGAGATGCGCGGGGAGTTCGCCCCCTATGTCCGGGAGGAGCTGGAGCCTGAGCTGCTCGCCGTCGTAAAGGCCGCCGACAAGCTCTCCGCCCACATCAAGTGCCTGGAGGAGGTCAAGGCGGGCAACGCCGAGTTCCGTCTGGCGGCGGAGCAGACCCGGAAGGCTCTGGAGCAGATGGATCTGCCCGCTCTAAGCTACTTTATGGAGCACTTCCTCCCCGGTTTTGAGCTGACCCTGGATGAATTGCAGTAAAGGGCTGGACGGTGGATTTTATGAAATGGATCGCATTGCTGCCCGTGGCGGTGTTTCCCTACGCCATCTGGGTGGTGGGAGATCTGGCGAAGGCGGGCGGGACGGCGTCGCCCGTTTTTTCTCCGGTGCTTCTGCTGGGGCTTTTCTGGCTTCTGGGCCTTGCGGGGGCGGTCGTCACCCTATGGCAGAGCCTCCGGGGCCGCTGGGAGGGGCGGAAGCTGGCCCTGGCCAGTATGCTCATCAAACTGTTTCACATCCAGAATTACATCGTGCTGTTTCTGGGGGCCATGTTTCTCTTCGCCATCCCCATGGTGCCGGTGCTGATCTGGGTGGTGGATGTATTGACCATCTTCCTCAGCGGGTTGGTGGGCCTGGCGGCGGTGTTCCGGTGCCGGGTGGAGGGCAGGCTGAGCAACCGGACGGCCGTCGTCAATGGGATATTACAGTTCCTGTTCTGCGTGGACATATTCAGCGCCATTTGGGTGTACCGTAATACAAAGGAGGCATTTTTATCATGAGAGCCATCGTCACCGTCATTGGAAAGGATCAGGTGGGCATCATCGCCCGGGTCTGCGCCCTTTTGAGCCAGCAGGGGGTCAACGTGCTGGACATCAGCCAGACCATTCTGCAGGAGTATTTCACCATGATCATGCTGGTGGATACAAAGGACGCCAAGGTGCCCTTCGCGGAGCTGGTAAAGCTGCTGGAGGAGGAGGGCAAGACCCAGGGCCTGGCCATCCACGCGCAGAGAGAAGATATTTTTAATGCCATGCACCGCATTTGAGAGGTGATAGCCATGCCCATGTTCAATTCCAATGAAATTTTAGATACCATCCATATGATCGACCAGCAGCACCTGGACGTGCGGACCATCACCATGGGGGTGTCTCTGCTGGACTGCTGCGACAGCGATCCCAAGGCCGCCTGCCGGAAGATCTATGAAAAGATCGTCCGCTCCGCCAAGGATCTGGTGAAGACGGGGGAGGACATCGAACACGAATTTGGGATCCCCATCGTCAACAAGCGCATCTCGGTGACCCCCATGGCCCTGGTGGCGGGGGCCTCCCGGTGCGAGGACTACACCCCCTTCGCCGTGGCCCTGGATAAGGCCAGGGCCGAGACGGGAGTCAACTTTATCGGCGGCTTCTCCGCCCTGGTGCAGAAGGGCATGACCCCCGCCGACGAAAAGCTCATCCGCTCCATCCCTCAGGCCCTCAGTGAGACGGAGCTGGTCTGCGGCAGCGTCAACGTGGGCTCCACCAAGGCGGGGATCAACATGGACGCAGTGGCCCTCATGGGCCGCACCATCAAGGACTTGGCCCAGCGTACCGCCGATCGGGGGGGCTTTGGCTGCGCCAAGCTGGTGGTGTTCTGCAACGCCGTGGAGGATAACCCCTTCATGGCGGGGGCCTTCCACGGGGTCAGCGAGGGCGACCGGGTCATCAACGTGGGAGTCTCCGGCCCCGGGGTGGTGTACCACGCCCTCCAAAGCGTGAAGGGTGCCCCCTTCGACGTGGTGGCCGAGACGGTGAAGAAGACCGCCTTCCGCATCACCCGCATGGGCCAGCTGGTGGCCCAGGAGGCCTCCCGCTGGCTGAACGTGCCCTTCGGCATCGTGGATCTCTCCCTGGCCCCCACCCCCGCCATCGGGGACAGCGTGGCCCGGATTTTGGAGGAGATGGGCCTGGAGACCTGCGGCACCCACGGCACCACCGCCGCCCTGGCCCTTCTCAACGACGCGGTGAAGAAGGGGGGCGTCATGGCCTCCTCCAGCGTGGGCGGCCTCTCTGGAGCCTTTATCCCGGTCAGCGAGGACGAGGGCATGATCGCCGCCGCCCAGTCGGGAACCTTGTGCCTTGACAAGCTGGAGGCCATGACCTGTGTGTGCTCGGTGGGCCTTGATATGATCGCCGTTCCCGGCGACACCACCGCCGAGACCATCTCCGCCATCATCGCCGACGAGGCAGCTATCGGCATGGTCAACTCCAAGACCACCGCCGTGCGGCTCATCCCCGCCCCCGGCAAAAAGGTGGGGGACATGGTGGAGTTCGGCGGGCTGCTGGGCTCGGCCCCGGTGATGCCGGTACACCCTGAGTCCAGCGCGGACTTTGTCCGCCGTGGAGGCCGGATCCCGGCCCCCATGCAGAGCCTGAAAAATTGAGGGCGATCATTTTCAGCCCCCATTCTCTGCCGGGTTTGCCTGAAAGAAAAATTGGCAAAAACGCCATAAAATCCCTTTCCAAAACAGCGGCGCCGGTGTATACTGTACATACAGGAGGACAAGCGTCCTGAATTTGTTTACTCAGGAGGTCACTGATATGCTTCATCTTGATCTTTCCAACGTTTCTCCCTTCCTTCCCGCTGGCTGGCGCGCTGGGGAGGAAAAGGGCCTGGAGAAGGCCCATGAATATGTAATGAACGGCACCGGCGCGGGCAGCGATTACCTGGGCTGGGTCCGCCTCCCCGCCGACTACGACAAGGCGGAGTTTGCCCGCATCCAGAAGGCCGCCGCCAAGATCCGCTCCGACTCCCAGGCTCTGGTGGTCATCGGCATCGGCGGCAGCTACCTGGGGGCCCGGGCGGTCATTGAGACCCTGACCTCCAACAACTACAACCTGGCCAGGAAGGGCGGCCCCGCCATCTACTTCGCCGGCAACGGCCTCTCCGCCGACGCTATGAACGAGGTCATCGACCTGGTGAAGGACGTGGACTTCTCCGTCAACGTCATCTCCAAGTCGGGCACCACCACCGAGCCCGCCGTGGCCTTCCGCATCTTTAAGGCCCTTCTGGAGGAGAAGTACGGCAAGGAGGGGGCCAGGGGCCGCATCTACGCCACCACCGACGCCAAGCGGGGGGCGCTGAAGGGTCTCAGCGACAAGGAGGGCTATGAGGAGTTCGTGGTGCCCGACGATGTGGGCGGGCGTTACAGCGTCCTCACTGCCGTGGGCCTTCTGCCCATCGCCGCCGCCGGGCTGGATATCGAGGCTCTGATGGCGGGCGCCCGGGAGGAGATGGAGCTTCTCGCCAAGCCCGGCATGGACAACCCCGCCTGGCAGTACGCCGCCGCCCGCCATGCCCTCTATGAAAGCGGCAAGCGGGTGGAGATCCTGGCCGGCTACGAGCCCGCCTTCCGGTTCTTCGGCGAGTGGTGGAAGCAGCTGTTCGGAGAGAGCGAGGGCAAGGAGGGCAAGGGCCTGTTCCCCGCCAGCGTGGAGTTCACCGCCGACCTGCACTCCATGGGCCAGTTCATCCAGCAGGGCGAGCGGGTGATGATGGAGACCGTGGTGCGCTTCGACAAGGCCCACAGCTCCCTCAATATCCCCAACGATCCGGAGAATGTGGACGGGCTCAACTTCCTGTCCGGCAAGTCCATGGCCTTCGTGGCCGAGCAGGCCCTGCGGGGGGTCATCCTGGCCCATGTGGACGGCGGGGTGCCCAACATCCTCATCACCGCCCCCGCCCGGGACGAGCGGAGCCTGGGCGCGCTGATCTACTTCTTCGAGTTCGCCTGCGGCGTCTCCGGCTACCTGCTGGGGGTCAACCCCTTCGACCAGCCGGGGGTGGAGGCTTACAAGAACAACATGTACGCCCTGCTGGGCAAGCCCGGCTATGAGCGGCAAAAGGCTGAGCTGGAAAAGCGGCTGGGCTGCTGAGGGAATTTGAAATTTTCGTGAATTTGCGTAAAAGAGTTGCAACCAAGCGGGAAAAATGTTACCATAGAACCAGAAACCGGGAACACTGTCCGGTGGACAACGTGAAGGAGTGATCAACATGGTTAGAGTGATCATGGGAGTCAAGGGTACCGGCAAGACCAAGCAGATGATCGAGCTGATCAATGCCGCCGCCAAGAGCGAGGCCGGAAGCGTGGTCTGCATCGAGCACGGCAGCAAGCTGACCTATGACATTCATTATCAGATCCGTTTGATCGAGGCGAAGGATTACGCCTTGCAGAACTTTGATATGCTCAAGGGCTTTATCAGCGGCCTCCACGCGGGCAACTACGACATCACCCAGGTGTTTGTGGAGAGCCTGACAAAGCTGGTGAACGTCTCCGCTGAGGATCCTCAGGTGGAGCACTTCCTGGACTGGCTCAACGACTTCGGTGAGAAGAACGGCATCAAGTTCACCATCACCATCTCCGCCGACGCCTCCCTGGCCTCCGACGGGGTGAAGAAGTACTTCTGAGTCCTGCAAAAGAGAAAAACAAAAGAAAACCGGCCGCCACTTTCGGAAGTGG
>NZ_CALPCU010000026.1:0-25963 GCF_943193085.1 Vermiculatibacterium agrestimuris
CCGGAGCGTTGCTCCGGCCCGTTTCTTTCCGGCGGGATCCAGAGGCAAAATAATGCTTGACAATGACGGGGGAGACTGTTATACTATCAAAGCACAATAAAGAAGGAACGGTTTCGTCCTCACCTCCCGCCGCAGGCGAAGGGGTCAACATGGAAAGTACTCGCCGGAATACCGGCGTTGTTGTGTCATGTTGCGCGGAGCCGTAAGGCTCTGCTTTTTTTGTGCTCGTGTGTTAAGAGGGAACCCGAAGGAGGTGCGTTCATATCAGCAGCAAACAGGGCCATCAGATCAACGAGGAGATCCGGGACAAGGAAGTGCGTCTGGTCTCCGCCGAGGGCGAACAGCTGGGCATCATGTCCGCGAAAGAGGCGCTGGAAAAGGCGGAAGAGGCCAACCTGGATCTGGTGAAGATCTCTCCCAATGCCGTACCTCCCGTGTGCAAGCTCATGGACTACGGAAAGTTTAAGTTCGAGCAGACCAAGCGGGAGAAAGAGGCCAAGAAGAACCAGCACGTGGTGGAGATCAAGGAAGTACGGATGTCCCCCAGCATCGACATCAACGATTTTAACGTCAAGCTCCGCAACGCCCAGAAGTTTTTGGCCGAGGGCGACCGGGTAAAGGTGACCGTGCGTTTCCGGGGCCGGGAAATGGCGCACACGGAGATCGGCAAGGAGCTGTTGCTGAAGTTCGCCGAGCAGTGTGCCGATGTGGCCATCCTGGACAAGGAGCCCAAGCTGGATGGCCGGCATATGTCCATCTTCCTCAGCGCCAAAGTGGCCAAGGACAGCAAGAAGTAAGCAAGCCGATATTTACGATAAAGGAGAAATCACTATGCCGAAATTGAAGACCCATACCGGGGCGAAGAAAAGATTTAACCTGACCAAGACCGGCAAGGTCAAGCGGGCCCACGCCTTTAAGTCCCACCTGCTCAACGGGCACGGGAAGGACACCAAGCGGAAGAGAGGCCTCCGCAAGGGCGCTTACGCTGATGTGACCAACGCGGCCACCATCAAGCGCATGATCCCTTACAAATAATTTTGATCGTTACTGAGATTTAGGAGGTTTCTAAAATGGCAAGAGTGAAAGGCGCGATGATGACGCGCAAGCGCAGAAATAAGATCCTGAAGCTGGCCAAGGGCTACTGGGGCGCGAAGAGCAAGCACTTCAAGATGGCCAACGAGCAGGTGATGAAGTCCCTGAAGTACGCCTACGTAGGACGTCGGCTGAAGAAGCGTGACTTCCGTTCCCTGTGGATCACCCGCATCTCCGCGGGCTGCAAGATGAACGGGATGAACTACTCCACCTTCGTCAACGGCCTGAAGAAGGCCGGTGTTGCCATCAACCGCAAGATGCTGGCCGAGATGGCTGTCAACGACAAACACGCCTTTACCCAGCTCACTGAGATCGCCAAGAAGGCCCTGGGTTAAGCAAGTAAAAAGCGATGAAAAGAGACGATTTCAGTTAGAAATCGTCTCTTTTTTCGTTATAGGAGTCAGAGGGAGGATCCTATGGCAGAATTGACATCTATGATGAACATTGGCAAAGAGATGAAGCGAAAGCTGTTTTCGGTGGATATCCATTCGGCGGAGGAGCTTATGGCCGTCGGCGCGAAGGAGAGCTATCGGCGGCTGAAAACTCTCTATCCCAATATGTGCCTGGTTCATCTCTATGTTTTGGAAGGAGCGATCCAGAATACGGAATATAATGCCCTGTCCAAGGAAAAGAGGCAGGAGCTGAAAGAATTCAGCGATATGTTGAAGGGATAAAGCAAAGGGCCGCATAATGGCACAAGGAGGTGAAAGAATGCCCCAGAACGACTTTTCTCAGGGAAGGATGTCAAAAAATATTTTATCCATGGCCGTCCCAATGACGGCGGCCCAGCTTATCCATATCCTGTATAATATCGTCGACCGGGTCTATTTGGGGCGGTTGGAAGGAGTTGGCCGACTGGCTATCACCGGATTGGGCCTGTGCCTGCCCGTCATCTCCGTTCTCATTGGCTTTGCCAACCTCTGTGGTATGGGTGGCGGGCCTCTGTGCTCCATCCACCGGGGGAGGGGGGAGAATGAAGAGGCGGAAAATGTAATGGGAAATTCCTTTACGCTTCTTCTCATTTTTGGGGCGGTTCTCACAACGGTGGTGCTCCTCTTCAAGGGGCAGATCCTCTATCTTTTTGGTGCCAGCGACGAGACTTTCCCCTATGCGGATGCCTACCTTACCATTTATGCCTGTGGCACTCTTTTTGTTATGATTGGTCTGGGAATGAATCCTTTCATCAATGCCCAAGGCTTTGGTCGAGTGGGGATGATGACGGTGACTCTGGGCGCGGTAATGAATCTGATCCTCGATCCCATCTTTATTTTCTTGTTCCAGATGGGGGTTCGGGGCGCGGCTATTGCCACAGTTATCTCCCAGGGGTGCTCGGCGGTTTGGGTGCTCCGATTCCTCACAGGGCCCAGAGCGTTGCTGCATCTGCGACGTTCCGCCCTAAGCCTGCAGTGGCGACGGGTGCGCCAGATCCTGGCATTGGGCTTTTCCAGTTTTGTTATGGCCATGACAAACTCTCTTGTCCAGGCGCTGTGCAACGCTACCCTCCAGAGCGTGGGCGGCGACATTTACGTCAGTGTAATGACGGTCATCAACTCAGTGCGGGAGGTGGTGACCGCGCCTCTGGTGGGGATCACGAACGGTGCGCAGCCGGTGCTTGGCTATAATTACGGCGCCAAGCGGTACAACCGGGTGCGGGAGGGGATCCGTTTTACCGAGGCCTCGGGGATCGGCTACACGACGCTGGCGTGGATATTGGTGATGTGTTTTCCCCATATTTTTATCCACGTGTTCAACAGCGAGCCGGAGCTTTTAGCGGCGGGAGTACCGGCCTTTCGCATCTATTTTGCCGCCTTTTTCTGCCAGGCCTTTCAACAGACCACCCAGTCCATCACGGTAGCGCTCAACCGCTCTAAGACTGCCATATTTTTCTCTCTGTTTCGCAAGGCGGTGATCGTGGCCCCGCTGACGGTGCTTCTGCCCAGGATAGGGCTGGGGGTGGACGGGGTGTTCATGGCGGAGCCGGTCTCCAACGTGGTGGGTGGATTCGCCTGCTTTATTACCATGGTTTTGACCGTCTACATTCCGCTGGGACATATGCAGGATAAGACATAACCTTACATTTGGAGGGCCGCTTTTGAGCGGCCCTCCATTTTTTCAAAAAAATTTCATCCGGGTTGAGATTTTTTGCCCCTCTGCGGGGTATTCTCAGTGAAAGCGCTTTCCAAGACCCATGAAAGGGGGGCCAACATGACCGACGAAGCATTTGAACAGGCTGTTCGGGACTATGCCAACACGGTCTACCGGGTGGCCTGTCACGCGGTGAAAGACCATTCCGAGGCGGAGGACGTGACCCAGACAGTCCTGCTGCGGCTCTACCAGAGCGCCCCGCCCTTTGAGGGCCCGGAGCATTTAAAGCACTGGCTGCTCCGGGTGACAGTGAATGAGAGCCGAAAGGTGCTCCGCTCTGCCTGGCGGCGGCGAACGGTGTCCCTGGAGGACTGGGACGGCCCGGCCCCGGAGGGAGAGGACGCCGGTGTGTTGGAGGCAGTGATGGCGCTGGAGACCAAATACCGGCTGCCGGTCTATCTCTACTACTATGAGGGCTGCTCCGTCAAGGAAACTGCCCGGATATTGGGAAGCAATCCATCCACCGTTCAAACCCGGCTGCAAAGGGCCCGGGCAAAATTGAAATATACGCTGACCGAAGAAGAGGAGGGAACAGGCCATGTTCGACCCCAGATCGTACCGTGAGGCCTGCGACATGCTGGCCCTGGACACAGAGAAAATCGAGGAGATGATCACTATGACTGAAAATAGTAAGAAAACGACCGTCCGCCGTCCCGCCCGGGTGGCGATGCTGGCCGCCGCGATGGTGGCCGCTCTGGGCATTACCGCCAGTGCCGCCGAGCTCCCTGCGGTGCAGGAGTTCTTCGCCACCGTTTTTGTGACTGTCACCAGCGACGCCGCCGGGCTCAAGCTCCCCAGCGTGGCTGTGGAGGAGCGGGAGGGCCGCTCCATCCTGATCGTGGACGGAGAGGAGACCGACGTCACCGACGCTCTGGCCCGGGAGGGCGGATACCTCTACGAGGGGGACGGCTTCCAGGTGGCGGTGGATGAGAACGGCGTGGCCACCGTCACCACTTACAGCGATGACGGAATGTCGGTGAGCTATTCCACCGAACACGAGGATGTTCAGGGCGGCACAGTCTACAAGGTGACTACCGACGGCGATGGGCAGGACCTTCATAACTACAATATTATCACCGATGTGAAGGGAGCGGAGGTACTCACAGAGGGCGAAGGGATGTCCACCTATGAGGTCACCGCCGGCGACAGCGGCACTGTCATTGTGAAGAGCGCCACAGAGAAATAAGGAAAAATTGAGAGGCCGCCCCGGAAACGGGGCGGTTTTTCTTGCCCTCATAGGGGAAAGCTGGTATACTGTATTTTGAAATTTTATGTCCCTTTCAAGGAGGGCTTTTTATGAAGCTCATGGTCATTGACGGCAATTCCATCCTGAATCGGGCCTTTTATGGGGTCAGGCCCCTGTCTACCCGGGACGGGATCCCCACCAACGCCGTGTTCGGCTTTCTCAACATTCTGCTGAAGCTGGTGGAGGAGGAGAAGCCGGAGGCCCTGTGCTGTACCTTCGACCTGAAGGCGCCCACCTTCCGGCACTTGGCCTACGAGGGCTATAAGGCCCAGCGCAAGCCCATGCCGGAGGAGCTGGCGGCTCAGCTGCCCATTATCCGGGAGGTGTTGGACGCCATGTCCATCCCCCGGTATGAGCTGGAGGGGTGGGAGGCCGACGACCTGATCGGTACCATCGCCCGCATCGACGAAGCCGCAGGCTGGGAGACGGTGGTCGTAACGGGAGACAAGGATTCCCTCCAGCTTATCACCGACCATGTGACGGTGAAGCTGGTGACCTCCCGTATGGGTCAGACTACCACCCGGGACATGACCCCGGCAGCCTTTCGGGAGGAGTATGGCTTCGACCCCATTCACATCATCGATCTGAAGGCCCTCATGGGAGATTCCTCCGACAATATCCCCGGCGTGAAGGGGGTGGGGGAGAAGACCGCCATGGGGCTCATCCAGCTCTATGGCTCCATCGGCCACCTCTATGACCATATGCCCGATATCTGCCAGGCCCCCGGTACCCCCGCCAAGCCCGGCGTTGTGAAAAAGCTCTCTGAGGGAGAGGCGGACGCCCGGATGAGCTATGACCTGGCCACCATCCACACCGACGCCCCTATCGGCTTTCAGCCGGAGGAAGCCGTCCGGAGACCGGCAAAGGAGGGGGAGCTTTACGAGCTGCTGCTCCGGCTGGAGTTTGCGAAGCTCATTGACCGGCTGGGACTGAAAGGCCCTCAGGGTGAAGTGCGCGGAGAGGAGACGGTTTTTTCTGGTACGTGTAACGCCGAGACGGTGGAGGGAAACGAGCGTACAGAGGCCCTCTTGGCCCTCTATGAAAAAGCCCCCTGGGTGGGCGTGCTGGCGCTGCCCGACCTGAACGGCTTGGCGGTGGGGTGCTGGGAGAGCGGGGAGGATTTCCGCACCGCGCTCTTTTTCCCGGATCGGGTACCGGGGTACAATGATTTTTTGAAGACCCTTTTTTCCGAAAGGGTGAAGAAGGTTTCCCACCGGGTAAAGGATCTGATGAATTCCCTTCTGGGTGAGGGGCTGTCCACCGGGGGCTTCCTTTTTGACACGGAGCTGGCGGCCTATCTTCTCTCGCCTACCGACGGCAGCTATGAGCTGGACAAGCTGGGCATGGCCCGGTTCCATCAGGAGTACCCCAAGGCCAAAGACTATCTTGCGGCCGACGCCTTTGCCCCCTTGGCCGACCACACGGCGGCAGAGGCGGCCCTTCACGCCCACTGTATGTTGGTCTGTACCCTGTGGGAAGAGATGGCGGCCCAGCTCAAGGAGCTGGCGCTGGACAAGGTCTACTATGAGCTGGAGCTGCCTTTGTGCCCGGTGCTGGCCGAGATGGAACGCGCCGGAGTGCTGGTGGATCGAAGGGCACTGGCCCAATTCGGAGAGATGCTGGACGAGCGGCTCAAGGCGGATGAGGCCGCCATCTATGCGTTGGCGGGGGAGCAGTTCAATATCAACTCCACCCAGCAGTTGGGGCATATCCTCTTTGACAAGCTGGGCCTGCCCCCGGTGAAGAAGACCAAGACGGGCTATTCCACCAACGCGGAGGTGCTGGAGAAGCTGCGGGGCCAGCATGATATCATCGACCTCATTTTAGAATACCGGCAGTACGCCAAGCTGAAATCTACCTACGTGGACGGCCTGGACAAGGTCATCGAGGAGGACGGACGCATCCGCACCTCCTTCCAGAACACGGTCACCGCCACTGGACGGCTCTCCTCCACCGAGCCCAATCTGCAGAATATTCCCGTGCGCACTGAGCTGGGGGCCAAGCTGCGGTATATGTTCGTGGCGGCGGCCGGGAATGTGCTGGTAGACGCCGACTACTCTCAGATCGAGCTGCGGCTTCTGGCCCACATCGCCGGGGATACTGCCATGCAGGCGGCGTTTTTGAGTGGGGAGGACGTCCACACTGCTACCGCGGCCCAGGTTTTTGGCGTGGACACAAAGGACGTCACCCATGAGATGCGCCGAAGGGCCAAGGCGGTGAATTTTGGGATCGTCTATGGGATCTCCGCCTTTTCCCTGTCAGAGGATATCCACGTGCCGGTCTATGAGGCTAAGGAGTATATGGAGCGGTATCTGACCACCTTCGACGGGGTGGCCGGATATCAGACCCGGATCGTGGAGGAAGCCAAGGACAGAGGATATGTGACGACCCTTATGGGCCGCCGGCGGTGGCTGCCGGAGCTGAAGTCCTCCAACTACAACTTGCGCGCCTTCGGTGAGCGGGTGGCCCTTAATATGCCCATCCAGGGCACGGCGGCCGACGTGATCAAGCTGGCCATGATCCGGGTACGGAACGCCATGAAGCAGGCGGGTCTGAAGGCAAAGCTCATCCTGCAAGTCCACGACGAGCTCATTGTGGAATGTCCGGAGGAGGAGGCGGAGCAGGTAAAGACCCTGCTCAGCCGCGAGATGGAGGATGCGGTGCACTATGCCGTGCCCCTGCGGGCGGACGCCGCTGTCGGAAAGAGCTGGGGGGAGGCAAAGGGATGAAAAACTATAAGCTGGTTCCTATGGATAAAAGCCACATCGCCGAAATCGCACAGATCGAGCGGGAGTGCTTTTCCGACCCCTGGTCGGAGACCTCTCTGGAGGAGGAGCTTTACAATCCGCTTTGTTCCTTTATTGTGGCGCAGCGGCCGGACGGGGCGGTGTTGGGCTATGCCGGGCTCCACGCGGTGATGGACGAGGGGTATATCGACAATGTGGCCGTTCGGGAGGATTACCGGGGAGGCGGCATTGCCGATGACCTGGTGGATGTATTCGTCCGCTTCGGTCAGGAGCATCTGGCGTTCCTTACGCTGGAGGTGCGGCCCTCTAATGAGCCTGCCATCCAGCTCTACATGAAGCACGGCTTTGTCCAGGTCGGCCGGCGGAACAATTACTACGAAAATCCCAGGGAGGACGCGATCATTATGACCCTGGAATTCAAAAGGGAGGAGGATGCTCATGAATGAGCGGAAGTTTCTGATGTTGTCCGAGGAGGAACTGGAGCGTCTCTATGAAGTCCATATGCGGCGGGATTTTCCCGCCGATGAGCTTAAACCCCTGTCCGCACTTCTGGCTATGATGGGACGGGGCGAGTATGAGCCTTACGGGCTTTTTCAGGACGGAGAGCTGTTGGCCTATGCCCTCTATTGGCGGGCGCCGGGGGAGCGCTATGTGATGCTGGACTACTTCGCCGTCATGCCCGAGATCCGCAATCAGGGCACCGGCTCGGAGCTGCTGCGGGATATGCTGGAGCGGTTCTGTAAGGACGGGGGCGGCGTATTTGGCGAGGTGGAGATCCCGGAGACCGGAGATGAGACGGTGGATACCCTCCGCCGCCGCCGGCTGGGCTTTTACGCCAGGGCGGGGCTGCGGCAGATGGGCTTTCGCACCTGTATTTTCGGCGTGCCCTACCTGGTTTTGGCCTATGGCCCGAAAATCTCCGACGAAGCCCTGATGGAGGTCACCCGGAAGCTCTACCGGGAGGCTTTTCCCGATAAGTCCTTCTACGCAAAACACGTGATCATTCCCTGGGAAGGAGGGGTGAAGTGAGTTGAATATCCTGGCTTTTGAGTCCACCTGCGATGAGACCGCGGTGGCGGTGGTGGCCGATGGCCGTGTCGTCCTCTCTGACGCCATTGCCTCCCAGGTGGATATGCATACCCTCTATGGCGGCGTGGTGCCGGAGATCGCCTCCCGGAAACACGTGGAGGCCATTGGCGGCTTGGCGGATCAGGCGCTTAAAGCTGCGGGCCTGACCCGCGGGGACATTGACGCCGTGGCGGTAAGCTACGCCCCTGGCCTCATCGGGGCGGTGCTGGTGGGGGTGAACTTTGCCAAGTCGGCGGCCCTTGCCTTAGGCGTGCCCCTCGTTCCCGTTCATCATATCCGGGGACATATTGCCGCCAACTACATTGCCCATCCGGATCTGGAGCCCCCCTTTGTGTGCCTGTGTGTGTCAGGGGGGAACACCCTCATCGCCGATGTGCGGGACTATACCGACATGGAGGTGCTGGGCGCCACACGGGATGACGCGGCGGGGGAGTGCTTTGACAAGGCCGCCCGGGTGCTGGGCATTGGGTATCCCGGCGGCGGCCCCATGGACAAGCTGGCCCAGGAGGGTGACGACAAGAAGTATGTCCTGCCCCGCTCCCATGTGGAGGGACATCCTCTGGATATGTCCTTCTCCGGGCTGAAAACGGCGGTTTTGAACCTGCTCCACAATGCGGAACAAAAGGGGGAGGAACTGGACGGCCCAGGTCTGGCGGCCTCTTTTCAGGCCGCCGTCAGCGATATCCTGGTGCCGCGGATCATGGAGGCGGCCGGTCAGAAGGGCTATGGCAAGGTGGCGGTGGCCGGCGGAGTGGGGGCCAACTCCCGTATTCGCGCCGACCTGGAAAAAGCCTGCAAGGCCAGCGGAGATAAGCTTTTCCTGCCGCCTTTGAAGCTGTGCGGAGACAACGGCGCCATGATCGGCAGTCAGGGCTATTATGAGCTTCTGGCGGGCCATGTGGCGGGAAGCGACCTGAACGCCTATGCCACCCGGGATCTGGGGCTGGGCTGATCTTACCGGAGACCATATGTTCAAAAAGGCTGGGGAAAAGCATCGCTTTTCCCCAGCCTTTTTGGTTGTTTCCAGGTGTTTAACGGCCCTGGTGGCGGGCCATCCAGGCCCGGTTGATGGCGGAAAGGATGCCCCGAAGGGGCGCCAGGTTAATGTTGTGATCCAGACCCACGCCGAACACATCCTTGCCGTCTTTATCCCGGAGCTGGATGTAGGCCACCGCCATGGAGTCGGAACCGTCGGAGACGGCGTGCTCCTTATAGTCCACGAAGGTGAACCGATCCATTTTCTGGCCGTGGATGGCGTTGAAGAAGGCGTCGATGGGGCCGTTGCCCTCACCGTCCACCTCGAAGACCGTATCGGTGTGGCACAGAGTGCCGATGAAGCGGACGTGGGACTTGCCCTGTTCGTCCACCGTCTCCTGGAAGGCATGTTTGATAAGCTGATAGGGGGCGGTGGCGTCGATATAGTTGTGCTGGAACAGCTCCAGGATGCGCTGGGGCTGCAGCTCGGTACCCACCCGCTCCGTCTCGGCCTGGACGATGTGGCCGAACTCAGGGTGCATGGCCTTGGGCAGGTCGTAACCGAAGTTCTGCTGCATGACGAAGGCGGCGCCGCCCTTGCCGGACTGGGAGTTGATGCGCACGATGGGCTCGTACTCCCGGCCCACATCGGCGGGATCGATGGGCAGGTAGGGGATCTCCCAATAGGGGCTGCCGCTTTCCCGCATATATTGTGTGCCCTTGTTGATGGCGTCCTGGTGGGAGCCGGAGAAGGCGGTAAAGACCAGCTCGCCCACGTAGGGTTGCCGGGGGCCCACCTTCATCTTGGTGCACCGTTCATACACGTCACGGATGGCGTTGATGTGGGAAAAATCCAGTTCCGGGTCAACGCCCTGGGTGAAGAGATTCAGGGCAAGGGTCACCATGTCCACATTGCCGGTGCGCTCCCCGTTGCCAAAGAGGGTGGCCTCCACCCGCTCTGCGCCGGCCAGAAGGCCCAGCTCGGCGGTGGCCACGCCCTCGCCCCGGTCATTGTGGGGATGGAGGGAGATGATGGCCCGCTCCCGGCCGGGAAGGGCTTCGATAAAGTACTCGATCTCATCGGCGAAGTAGTTGGGCAGACAGTTCTCCACCGTGGTGGGCAGGTTCAGGATGACCCGGTGGTCAGCATCGGCGTGGAGGGCGTCCAGCACGGCGGCGCAGATCTCCGCAGCAGCGTCCATCTCGGTGCCCATAAAGGATTCAGGGGAATATTCATAGCGCAGATCCATGCCGGAGGCGATGACGCTCTGGGCCATGTCGTAAATAAGCGCCGCGGCGTCTACGGCGATCTTTTTCACGCCGGCCACATCGGTGTGGAAGACCACCTTGCGCTGAAGGGTAGAGGTGGAGTTGTAGAAGTGGAAGATCACGTGCTTGGCCCCCCGGATGGCCTCAAAGGTGCGGGTGATAAGGTGGGGCCGGGCCTGTACCAGCACCTGAAGGGTCACATCGTCGGGGACATGACCGTCCTCAATGAGGGTGCGCAGGAAGTCATATTCCACCTCGGAGGCGGAGGGAAAGCCCACCTCGATCTCCTTGACGCCGATGTCCACCAGCGTGTGGAACAGCTCCAGCTTCTCCTCCACGTTCATGGGATCGATCAAAGCCTGATTGCCGTCCCGCAGGTCAACGGAGCACCAGACCGGAGCCTTTTTCAGCTCCTTGTCAGGCCAGGTGCGCTTGTCCCGCTTCAGGGGAACAAAGGGGATGTACTTTTCAAAACCTTGCTTCATTGCTTGGTTCCTCCTTTTGCCGGGGGGTGCAAAAACGCCCCCGGCCATTTCTGGCCAGGGGCGTAAGTTACGCGGTACCACCCTGATTCGACTGCCGGTCGTCCCGGACAGTCCTTATGGCCTCCAACAAGGCCGAGACCTGTAACGTGGTCATTCCGTTCCGGCCTACTGATAGGGTTCAGCCGAACCGCTCGGGGATCAGTATATGCCAAAGGACTGACCCGCCGGCTCGCACCTGCCGCCGGCTCTCTGAAGGGGTTCCAGAGGCTTTCTTCCCGTCATTACGTTTTTCTTATTCTAAAACGCTTCGGCCCATTTGTCAAGAGTCTTTTCCCTCGCCCTCCAGCGCCAGTTCCGCCGCCCGCCGGGCGTGGATGAGGGTGGTGTCAAAGACGGGGAGGGGGGTGTCCTCCTGGCCGATGAGCAGGCCGATCTCGGTACAGCCCAGGATGACCCCCTGGGCGCCCTGCCCAGCCAGCTCTCCTATGATACGCAGAAACTCCGCCTTGGACTGGGGCTTCTGCACCCCCAGACACAGTTCCTCGAAGATGACATGGTTGACCCGCTCCACATCCGCTTCCCCGGGAATGAGAACCTGAATACCCCGATCCACGAGCTTACGCTTGTAGAAATCCTGGCACATAGTGTACTTGGTGCCCAATAAGGCCACAGTGGAGACGTTGGCGCGCTCCAGTGCGTCGGCAGTGGCGTCGGCGATATGGAGGAGAGGGACATTTACCGCGTCTTGAACCTGAGAATATACCTTGTGCATCGTGTTGGTGCAGATGAGGATCAGTTCGGCCCCGGCCCGCTCCAGGGCACGGGCGCCATCGGCGAGGATGGCGGCGCTTTTGTCCCAATCCCCGGCAGACTGACAGGTCTCAATTTCCTCGAAGTCTACGCTGTACAGTACGATCTTGGCCGAGTGGAGGCCGCCCAGTTGCTCCTTCACCAGCCGGTTGAGTTGCTGATAATAGGTGACAGTGCTCTCCCAGCTCATACCGCCGATCAGTCCGATGGTCTTCATAGGTTCACTCCTTTTGTTCCGTTCCTTTTAGTCTACGGCAAAATCAGGGCCTCGTCAATAGAAAGGAACGGGGCTGCCGGGATTTTTTCTGTTTTGGAGGTTGACTTTTGGAGGAGGGGTGGTATAATAGCCACATAATAATTTAGCGCTTTTAACCGCTAAAGTAAATGGGGGAAATAGGGAATGAAAAGAAAAAATTTACTGGCTTTGGGCCTTTCCGGGGCCCTGATGCTGTCTCTGGCCGCCTGCGGCGGCGGAACTACCGCCCAGACCGAGGATAAGTATGTGGTCGGCATCTGCCAGCTGGCGCCCCATCCCGCGCTGGACGCGGCTACACAGGGGTTTATTGACACTTTGAAGGAGGCTCTGGGCGACAAGGTGGAGATCAGGGAGCAGAACGCCGGCGGTGAGGTGCCCAACTGCGGCACCATCATCGACGGCTTCGTGGCCGAGAAGGTGGATCTGATCCTGGCCAACGCCACCCCCGCCCTCACCGCCGCCGCTTCCGCTACCGCCGACATCCCCATTCTGGGCACCGCCGTCACCAACTACGGCGTGGCGCTGGAGCTGGACACCACGGAGGATAAGGTGCTGGGCGGCAACATCTCCGGCACCTCCGACCTGGCCCCGCTGGATCAGCAGACCCAGATGCTCCACGACCTGTTCCCCGACGCCAAGCGGGTGGGACTGCTCTACTGCTCCGGTGAGGCCAATTCCCTGTTCCAGGTAGAGGGAGTCAAGGGGTATTTGGAGGATATGGGCTATGAATGTACCACTTACGCCTTTACCGATGTCAACGATTTGTCCTCTGTGACCCAGAATGCGGTGGATAACTCCGACGTGCTCTATATCCCCACCGACAACGCCGCCGCCAACAACACCGAAACCATCGCCAACATCGTCCTGCCCGCCAAAATGCCCGTAGTGGCAGGGGAGGAAGGCATCTGCAAGGGCTGCGGCTGCGTGACCCTCTCCATTAGCTACTATGAGTTGGGCCAGATCACCGGCCAGCAGGCGGTGGACATCCTCACCGGCGCAAAGAAGGTGTCTGAGACTCCCATCGGCTTTGATACCACCCTGGATAAGAAATATAACGCCGCCAACTGCGAGGCTCTGGGCGTCACCGTCCCGGAGGACTACGTGGACATTGAGGACTAAATTACAGCTTGGCAAAAGGGCGGAAAAGGGCTTCCCTTTTCCGCTCCTTTTTGCTATACTGTCCAATGTGCTTGTTTTACGTATGGAGGGATTACTTTGGATTTCTTGACGGCATTTTTGAACTCCCTGCCCGGTGCGGTAGGGCAGGGGCTGATCTGGGGCATCATCGCCATAGGAGTTTACATCACCTTCCGCATTTTGGATATCGCGGATCTGACGGTGGATGGCTCCCTGGTCACCGGCGGCGCTGTGGCGGCGCTGGGGATCACCCTGGGCTGGAATCCCTGGGCCGCCCTGCTGGCGGCAGTGCTGGCGGGAATGTTGGCGGGTCTGGTTACCGGAATTTTTCATACCGTATGCGGCATTCCGGCGATCCTGTCGGGTATCCTGACCCAACTGGCCCTCTATTCCGTTAACCTGCGCATTATGGCCATCGGCGACACCGCCAAGACCAAGGCCACCCTGGCGGTGAGCGTGGATAAGTACGACCTGCTGGTATCCGCCCGGTATGTCCGTGAGATCGCCCTCAATAATCCCCTTCTGCTGATGGCGGTCTTTACCGTGCTGGTGATCGCACTGCTTTACTGGTTCTTTGGCCGGGAGATCGGCGCCTCCCTCCGGGCCACCGGCGCCAATCCCAATATGGCCAGAGCCCAGGGCATCAATACCGACCGGAACAAGGTGCTGGGTCTGGTGGTATCCAACGGTATGGTGGCCATGGGCGGCGGACTGCTGGCCCAGTACCAGGGCAGTGCCACCATTGACATGGGCCGGGGCGCCATCGCCATCGCGTTGGCTGCCGTTATCATCGGCGAGGTGCTGCTGGGCAAGGTGTTCCAGAACTTTGCCCTGAAGCTGCTGTCCTCCTCCATTGGCTCCATCATCTACTATGCGGTCATCACCCTGGTGCTCCGCCTGGGCCTGGAGTCCACCGACCTGAAGCTCCTCACCGCCCTGGTGGTCGCTCTGTTCCTGGCTGTCCCGTACTGGAAGGGCAAGTACTTTGGCAAGGGCGCCCGAAAGGAGGCGGTGAAGCATGCTTGAGATCAAGAATATTTGGAAGGCATTCAACGCCGGTACAGTCAACGAGAAGGTGGCACTCAGAGGCGTCGACCTGACCCTGGCCGACGGGGAGTTTGTCACCGTCATCGGCGGCAATGGAGCGGGCAAATCCACTCTGATGAACGCTGTGGCCGGAGTCTATCCCGTGGATCAGGGCACCATTACCATCGACGGGGAGGATGTGACCAACCTGCCGGAGCACAAGCGGGCCAAGTATGTGGGACGGGTATTCCAGGATCCCATGCTGGGTACCGCCGCCACCATGCAGATCGAGGAAAACCTGGCCTTGGCCGCCCGCCGGGGGCAGGGGAGAGGGCTGCGGGTGGGCATCAACAAGACGGAGCGGGAGGCCTACCGAACTCTGCTGGCCACCCTGGGCCTGGGGCTGGAGGATCGGATGACCTCCAAGGTGGGACTTCTTTCCGGCGGGCAGCGGCAGGCCCTCACCTTGCTCATGGCGACGTTGAAAAAGCCCAAGCTCCTGCTTCTGGATGAGCACACCGCCGCCCTGGATCCCAAAACGGCGGCCAAGGTGCTGGAGACCACCGAGACCATCGTACAGCGGGATAAGCTCACCACGCTGATGATCACCCACAACATGCGGGACGCCATCGCCCACGGCAACCGGCTCATCATGATGTACGAGGGCAGGATCGCCATCGATGTGTCCGGCGAGGATAAGAAAAAGCTGACAGTGGAGCGTCTTCTGGCCATGTTCAGCGAGGTCTCCGGCTCGGACGAGGCGGACGACAAGCTGCTGTTGTCCTAAATCAAAAAAGCGGGAAAGCGGCCCTTTTGCGGGGCCGCTTTTTTGCGCGCTTTTTGGCGGTTTCGCGGCCGGCGGGTCAAAAGAGGGAAGAAAGATCGGGCGGCGATTCATAAAATAGAAACATTTCTCTGCTAAACTTAATTTGAACGAAGAAATAGGCATGAGAAACAAAGGAGGTAAAAATGGCAACTAATCCCAATTATAGCGATATGCTCCCCGAGGTGCGGGCCATGGCCTCGGACGCCAAACGCCACAGCCGCATCAACGCGGGGGACTATGCCAAATACGACGTAAAGCGGGGGCTGCGGGATCTGAACGGCAAGGGCGTTTTGGCCGGCCTCACCGAGATTTCCGACATCCACGCCAAGGACAAACTTCCCGATGGAAGCGAGGTGCCCTGCGAGGGCAAGCTCTACTTCCGCGGCATCGATGTGGAGGAGCTGGTGACGGGGGCTCTGCGGGAAAAACGCTTCGGCTTTGAGGAGACCGTCTATCTCCTCCTGCTGGGACATCTGCCCACTGCGGGAGAGCTGGAGGAGTTCCGGAGGCTCCTGGGCTATTACCGCACGCTACCCAACAATTTTGTACGGGATGTGATCCTGAAGGCTCCCAGCGGGGACGTGATGAACTCTCTGGCCCGGAGTGTTCTGAATTTGGCGTCCTACGACCCCAAGGCGGACGATATCTCTCTGCCCAATGTGATGCGCCAGTGCCTTCAACTCATCGCCGTATTCCCACTGCTCAGCGTATACGGCTATCAGGCCTATCAGTATAAGGAGGGCAGCAGTCTTTACATCCACGCCCCGCGGCCGGAACTGTCGGCAGCGGAGAATATTTTGCATCTGCTTCGGCCAAACTCGGAATATAGCTACTGGGAGGCGCATGTGCTGGATGTGTGCCTCACCCTCCATGCCGAGCACGGCGGAGGAAACAACTCCACCTTTACCACCCATGTGGTCACCTCCTCCGGCACTGACACCTACTCCTGTATGGCGGCGGCTTTGGCCTCCCTGAAGGGCCCCCGCCATGGCGGCGCCAACATCAAGGTGGTGGAGATGTTCGAGGACATGAAGGCCCATGTGAGGGACTGGAAAGACGAGGATGAGGTGCGCGCCTACCTGCAGGGCCTGCTGGATAAGAAGGGCTTTGACCGGTCGGGCCTCATTTACGGCATGGGCCACGCGGTCTATTCTCTGTCCGATCCCAGAGCCAATCTGCTGCGCTCCTTTGTAGAGACCCTGTCCAGGGAGAAGGGGCGGCAGGAGGAATATCAGCTCTACTCCATGGTGGAACGACTGGGCCCGGAGATCATCTCCGGAGGCCGGAGGATGTACAAGGGCGTTTCCGCCAACGTGGACTTTTACTCCGGCTTTGTCTATCACATGCTGGATCTGCCGCTGCAGCTCTACACGCCTATCTTTGCCATCGCCAGAGTGGCGGGATGGAGCGCTCACCGCATCGAAGAGCTTATCAATATGGGTAAGATCATCCGCCCGGCCTATCAATATGTGGGCAGTCACAAGCCCTATCTGCCGCTGATCCAGCGGTAAAAAAGGAGGAAATCATATGAAATTCTATCTGTGCGAGCACCACGGGAACATCATCACTGTTTTGGGCGGCATCAAGGGCCCCGCCAATGACGACGGCCTGCAAGAGCTGCTTCCCGGCGTCACCGATGCGGCCCAGGAAAAGCATGTCCCTCTGGTAAAAGTGGAGGGGAGCAAGGTGTGCGTCAATGTGGGGGAGGTGGAACACCCCATGTCTCAGGAGCACCTGATCGAATGGGTGGTGCTGGAGACCGACCAGGGCTGGCAGAAGAAGGATCTGCGCCCGGATACGGCGCCTACAACAGAATTTGCGCTGACAGCCGGTGAAAAGCCGCTGGCGGTGTATGCCTACTGCAATCTTCACGGACTTTGGAAGAAAGTGCTCTAAGTGAAAAGAAAAGCCCCCGAAACAGCGTTTCGGGGGCCTTTCTCTTAGCGAAGGGCCTGGGCGACCCGCTCCAACGTTTCGGCATGGAGCTGATCCACCAGATGGGTATAGATTTTTCCCGTTGTGGCGGGGGTGGAGTGGCCAAGCGCCTTGCCGATATCGAAAAGGGGCGCCCCCTGGGCGGAGGCCACGGTGGCAAACGTGTGCCGCAGACCGTGAAAGGTTAAGGGCGGCAGCTCCGGATGGGTGCGGATGAAGCGAGTGAAGTTCATGGTCAGACAGTTGGGGGAGAAGGGCTTGCCATTATTGTCCACCGCCACAAGGCCGCTTTCCGGCCAATCCTTGCCCAAAGCCAGCTTTCGTTCATTTTGCCGGAGCCGTTCCCGTTTCAGCAGGGAGAAGATGTCGTCCCCCATATGAAGAACGCGGGCAGAGGAGCGGTTTTTGGTCTCCTTATCAATGATCTTGGCCCCCGCCGCCGTCCGGGCGGCCCGAATATGGATCTTCCGAAGCTGAAAGTCCACGCTGTCCCAGCGCAGGCCGCAGATCTCCTCCCGGCGCAGCCCCAGGCTGCCGGCCAGGTGCACCGCCGTCTCCAGCCAATGCCCCTCCAGAAGCTGATAGAGCTTTTTCAGGCTTTCCGAGGTGTAGAACCGGGTCTCCTTGGGGATGACCCGGGGCGGCTCCACCCGGTCTGTGGGACTGCGGAGAATGAGATCCTGCCGCAGGGCGGCGTGAAGGGCGGCGGCCAGAAGATCGTGGTGGCGCCGCACGGAGTTGGCGCACAGCCCCTTCTCCCGCATCATCTCGGCGTAATAATGCTGCAGATCCTTGGGGGAGAGGGTTTGAAGAGGAATGTCCCCCAAACAGGGAGAGATGTGGTTTTCTATGATCTTCTGATAACCGTATACGGTGGTCTCCGCCCGGTTGGGGATGATGATGTCGGTCATCCATTCCTCCAGCCAGTCGTCCAAGGTCAGGGTGAGATCTGGGATCCGGGTCGCCCTGGCCCGGTCTGCCAGATGGGCGTCCCGGGCTTTTCGGGCCTCTGTCAGAGAATTGAAGGTACGGTATTGCCGTTGTCGGTGCCCGTCCTGATCCCGACCCAGATCCATGTACAGATAATAGATCTGCCGTGCGCTGTCATAGGATATGCCTCGTTCGTATGCTCTTCTGCTCATGTTATTCTTTCTCCTTTCTCCGCATGGGCTTTGACAAATTGTACGCCATGGGCAAGGGAGAGGAAAAGGAAATAAAATCTCCCCTCAACCCTATATTTTGGGGCAGAGGGGAGAATTTATTCAACGAAACACAGTGCCTTATAGCTGTGAAGCTACCGCTTCGGCCACCCGGATACCGTCTACGGCGGCGGAGGTAATGCCCCCGGCGTAGCCCGCGCCTTCCCCACAGGGGAAGAGGCCCAAAAGGGTGGATTGAAAGCCCTCATCGCGAAGCAGGCGAACCGGGGAGGAGGAGCGGGTCTCCACGCCGGTGAGCACCGCTCCTCCGTCAGCAAAGCCATGGAGCTTTCGGTGGAAAAGAGGGAGGGCTGAGCGGAGCGTGTCAGCGACAAAGGCGGGCAGACAGCGATCCAGGCTGGCAGGTGTCACGCCGGGCCGGTAGGTAGGGGAGAGCGTGCCCAGAGCGGCAGAGGGCCGGCCGACCAGAAAATCTCCTACCGTTTGGACAGGGGCATGAAAGATCGCGCTGTTCGGTTCAAAGATGGGCGGCGCGCCGGCGCAGCCCAAGTCCCAGGCCGCACGCTCCCACCGCTCCTGGAAAGCCACGCCGGCCAGAGGGCTGCTTCCCTCGAAATCGGCGGGGGAGATCCCCACCAGAAAACCGCCGTTGATATTCTTACCGTCCCGGGAGCGCAGGCTCATGCCATTGGTGACCACCTGGCCGTAGCCGCTCTCCGCGGCCACCACCTGGCCGCCGGGGCAGACGCAGAAGGTGAAGGCGCTTCGTCCATTGGGGAGATGACAGGCCAGTTTATAGTCCGCCGGGGGCAGCTTCCGCCAGGCGGGGCCGTACTGAGATTCGGAGATGGCGGCCTGCTCATGCTCGATGCGGCAGCCGATGGCAAAGGGTTTGGCCTCCATGGGGATCCCGGCCTCAAAGAGCATCTGGAAGGTATCCCGGGCGGAGTGGCCCGGGGCCAAAACCAGAGTGTCGCAATCCAGCGCCTCGCCCGCCGGCCCCTGCTCCGTATCGTAATAGATCCCCGTCAGGCGCCCGCCCTCTGTGCGCAGGCCGGTGAGCTGGTGCTCAAAGCGGATATCGCAGCCCAGGGAGAGCAGCTCCTCCCGCATGGATCTTACCACGCCCCGGAGCACATCGGTGCCCACATGGGGCTTTTGCTGCCAGAGGATATCCTCCGGCGCTCCGTGGTGGACGAACTCCTCCAGCACGGCGTTGATGCGCTTATCATGGGTACCGGTATTGAGCTTGCCGTCGGAGAAGGTGCCTGCACCGCCCTCGCCAAACTGTACATTGGAGGTGACGGACAGCGCCCCGGTGCGCCAGAAGCGCTCCACGTCTCCGGCGCGCTCTTCCACCGCCCGGCCCCGCTCCAGTACGATAGGGGCAAGGCCATGCCTGGCGAGAAAGAGCGCGGCGAAGAGCCCGGCGGGGCCCATACCCACCACCACCGGAGGCAGGGGAGAGCGCCGCCTTACCGGCGGAAACACATAGGGCTCCGGCGTCCAGGCGGTGACGCCGGAGGGGGCCCGGCGCAGCAGGGCGGCCTCGTCCGCCACGGTCACAGCGATGGTGCAGATATAGCGTACGTCGGACTTCTTCCGGGCGTCCACCGACCGGCGCAGAAGACGCACCCGATCTATGGAGGCGGGGGAGATGCCCAAGAGCTTGGCGGCCTTTTGCCGCAGAGCCTCGGGGCCAAAGTCCAGCGGGAGAGATAAATTTTGAAGTTTGAGCATCGTAATCACCAAGGAGAGTGTATCATATTTTATCACGGGGGAAAAGAAAAATTTGCAAGTCACTCAAGTTTCTCTTGCGCTTTACAGTGACAGAGTTTATAATAAGGGCAACGCACAGGTATGGCGTATGAATTTGACAGATCAAATGATGGCAGATCCGCCTTAAGCAAAGGAGTTTGATGGAGCATGGCATTGAAAAACGCGTATTTGAAGGGCGTCTATGAACAGCTTTCCGCTAAGAGCGCCCACGAACCGGAGTTCCTCCAGGCGGTACTGGAGGTGCTGGAGTCTTTGGAGCCGGTGGTGGAGCGCCGGCCCGAGCTGGAGAAGCTGGGGATCATTGAGCGGCTGGTGGAGCCGGAGCGTATCATCCAGTTCCGGGTGCCCTGGGTAGACGACAGCGGCAAGGTACAGGTCAATCGGGGCTACCGGATCGAGTTCAATTCTGCGATCGGCCCCTACAAGGGCGGCCTGCGGCTCCATCCCAGCGTGAATCTGTCCATCCTCAAGTTCCTGGGCTTTGAGCAGGTGCTGAAAAACTCCCTGACCACGCTGCCCATGGGCGGCGGAAAGGGCGGTAGTGATTTTGATCCCAAGGGCAAATCCGACGCTGAGGTCATGCGCTTCTGCCAATCTTTCATGACGGAGCTTTGCCGCCACATCGGCCAGTTTACTGATGTGCCCGCCGGCGATATCGGCGTCGGCGGCCGGGAGATCGGCTATCTGTTCGGCCAATATAAGCGCATCCGCAACGAGTTCACCGGGGTGCTCACCGGCAAGGGGCTGACCTACGGCGGCTCTCTGACCCGCACCGAGGCTACGGGCTATGGCGTGTGCTACTTCACCAAGGAGATGCTCGCTGCCAAGGGCGAGTCCTTCCAGGACAAGCGGGTGGTCATTTCCGGCTCCGGCAATGTGGCCATCTACGCCAATCAGAAGGCCACCCAGCTGGGCGGTAAGGTGGTGGCTATGAGCGACTCCAACGGCTATATCGTGGACGAGGCTGGCATCGACTTCAAGGTCATCAAGGAGATCAAGGAGGTCAAGCGGGATCGGATCAAGACTTACCTCAACTACGTTCCCTCCGCCAAGTATGTGGAGGGCTGCAAGGGCATTTGGAGCGTGAAGTGCGATGTGGCGCTGCCCTGCGCCACCCAGAACGAGCTGGACGAGGAAGGGGCCAAGGCCCTGGTGGCAAATGGCTGTATCGCCGTGGCCGAGGGCGCCAATATGCCCTCCACGCCTGAGGCGGTGGCGGTATTCCAGGCGGCCGGCATCCTCTTTGCTCCGGCTAAGGCGGCCAACGCCGGCGGCGTGGCGGTCTCCGGGCTGGAGATGAGCCAGAACTCCCTGCGGCTGAGCTGGAGCTTCGAGGAAGTGGACGCGCGGCTCCACAATATCATGGTAAATATCTACAACGCTGCGGCCAGCGCGGCTAAGGAGTACGGCATGGAGGGCAACCTGGTGGCAGGCGCTAATATCGCCGGCTTCCTGAAGGTGGCCGACGCCATGATCGCCCAGGGGATCGTGTAAGGACGCTAAAATAGGAAATAGGCCAGGAGGGCGTGACGCATGTCACGCCCTCCTGTTTTGCCGTTCACCCCGCCAAAGGAACCGATGGGCTTAAAATTCTGCATTTTTGTCTTCAAAAGGCTATAATGACCTTGAAAGGAGGGAGGAGGCTATGCGCTTTCGCCTGCAGATCGACCCGAGCAAAGAGGAGGAGCTTCTGGCCGTCGTTCACCGGCGCACCGGGCTCATCGACCGGATCGAGGCCCTGATCCTGGAGGAGGGCGGGGATCGCATCATAGGGTACACAGAGGACGACTGGAACTATGTGTCCCGGAGGTGCCTGCGCAGCATCAAGGAAAGGATAGATATCAAATGAAGCCTTTGGTAAAAGCGTTTTTCCAAAAGGGGCTGATGGCGGCGGGGGGCGGCCCCGTTATTCTGGCCATCGTCTATTATTTCCTGGAGAAATATGGCGTGGTCGCCAGCCTCTCGGTGGGGGAGGCAGTGCGGGGGATCCTCACCGTGACCCTCCTGGCCTTCATCGCGGGGGGCGTCCCCGTCGTCTATCAGATGGAGCGCCTGAGCCTTATGGCCGCCACACTCATCCATGCCGCGATCCTGTATGCCGATTATATCCTGATCTACCTCTTTAACGGATGGATGAAATATTCCCATGTTCCCATCCTGGTCTTTACCGCCGTTTTCTTTGTGGGATATGCCGTGATCTGGCTGTTCATCTATAAAGGGGTCAAGGATAATGTGGAGCGGCTGAACAAAAGCATGGATGGAAAAGGAGCCTAAAAAACCGGGGCCGAAAGGCCCCGGTTTTTGCTTCTTCTCTTATTTGCCCACGATGGCGGCGGTATCGGTGGCGATCATCAGCTCCTCGTCGGTGGGGATGAGGAGCACCTTTACCTTGGAGTCGGCGGCAGAGATCACAGTCTCCTTGCCCCGGACTTTGTTGGCGGCCTCGTCCATCTTCACGCCCATAAATTCCAGGCCGCCGGCAATGGCCATGCGGGTATCCGGGCCATTCTCGCCCACACCGGCGGTGAAGACGATGGCGTCCACGCCGCCCATGGCTGCGGCATAGGCGCCGATGAGCTTTTTGACGTTGTAGTGGAAGGTCTCCAGCGCCAGGATGGCCCGGTGGTTATTCTTCGCGGCGGCGTCCTCCAGGTCACGGAAGTCGGAGGAGACGCCGGAGATGCCCAGCACACCGGACTTTTTATTGAGCACGTTCAGCGCCTCGTCGATATTCCAGCCGTACTTGTTCATCAAGTACTGGAGAATACCCGCATCCAGGTCGCCGGAACGGGTGCCCATGGGCAGACCGGCAAGGGGTGTGAAGCCCATGGAGGTGTCCACGCTCTTGCCGCAGTCCACGGCGGAGACGGAGGAACCGTTGCCCAGATGGCAGGTGATGATCTTCAGCTTGTCAATGGGCTTGCCCAGCATATCGGCACACCGGGCGGCAACATACCGGTGAGAGGTGCCGTGGAAGCCGTAACGGCGCACCTTATCCTTCTCATAGTACTCATAGGGCAGGGCGTAGATATAGGCCTTCTCCGGCATGGTCTGGTGGAAGGCGGTGTCGAATACCGCCACCATGGGTACGCCGGGCATGACGCTTTGGCAGGCCCGGATGCCGGTAATATTGGCGGGGTTGTGGAGCGGCGCCAGGGGGATGCAGTCCTCGATGGCCTTCATCACATCCTCTGTAATGAGTACAGACTGCGCAAAGCTCTCGCCGCCGTGCACCACCCGATGGCCCACCGCGTCGATCTCCCTGACGTCGGCAATGACGCCGTGCTCCGGAGAGACCAGAGCGTTCAGCACGGACTGGATCGCCTCGGAATGTGTGGGCATGGGGATCTCGAATTCCTTTTTCAGATCCTTGGCAGGCACCTTGTGGGTCAGGCGGCCGTCGATGCCAATGCGCTCACAAAGGCCCTTGGCCAGTACATTGTGGCTGACCGAGTCCATGAGCTGATACTTGAGGGACGAGCTTCCGGCGTTGATTACGAGGATCTTCATTCTTTGACACTCCTTATCTTGAATATATGAGATATTTCAACTTTTTCATTGTGCACTTGCTATTTAGAGAAAAATGTGTTAACTTCTTCACAAAGAAGAAGATTTTTCCCAACATTTATTGTATAACTTTTCTTCAAAAAGGACAACTGTTTTTCTGCGAAAATTAGAAGAAAAATCGTAACGTTTAGGGAGGCGCGCCATGAACGCCGCAGGTATCATTGCTGAATACAATCCATTTCACACCGGACACGCCTATCATATCGCCGAGACACGGCAGCGGCTGGGGGCGGATACGCCCATTGTGTGCGTCATGTCGGGAAACTGGGTACAGCGGGGGACGTGCGCCCTCACCGACAAGTGGACAAGAGCTGGCCTGGCCCTGAGAGGCGGGGCCGATCTGGTGCTGGAGCTGCCTCTGCCCTGGGCTATCTCCTCCGCCGAGGGTTTTGCCCGGGGCGGGGTGGAGGTTTTGAAGGCCACGGGCATAGTGGACATCCTCTCCTTTGGCAGTGAGAGCGGACGATTGGAAGATCTGTGCGCAGTGGCGCGCACTTTGGATGGGGAGGACTACCGAGCCGCCCTCCAGACAGAGCTTGACAAGGGGATCTCCTTTGCGGCCGCAAGAGAGAAGGCGGCCGCAAAGATAGTGGGAAAAGCGGCGACGCTCCTCCGCGGCCCCAATGACAGCCTGGGCGTGGAATACATCCGGGCGGCAGGGCAAGAGCTGACATCGATGGCCATTAAGCGGCAAGGGATTTCCCATGACAGTGACTGCGCGAAAAAGGATTTTGCCTCTGCCTCTTATGTGCGGGAGCGGGCCGAGGCAGGGGAGTGGGACGCAGTGGCCCGCTATACGCCCCGGGGGACGGCCGAAAGCCTGCAAGGGGCGGAACTGGTTCGGATGGAGCGGATAGAGCGGGCGATGCTTGCCCGCCTGCGGCAGATGAAGGGGGAGGATTTTGCCCTCCTCCCCGACAGCGGCAGGGCGGAGGGACTGCCCGACCGACTGGTGAAGGCGGCGTCCAGGGCGGTGAGCCTGGAGGAGTTTTATGCTTTGGCTAAGACCAAGCGGTATGCCCACGCCCGCATCCGCCGGCTGGCCCTGTGGGCCTTTCTGGGGCTCGCCGCCGCGGATCGGCCGGAGCAGCCGCTCTATCTGCGGGTACTGGGCTTCAACGAACGGGGCCGGCTGCTTTTGAAGGAGATGAAGCGCAGGGCGGGGCTGCCTGTCCTCACCAAGAGCGCTCACATCAAAGCGCTGGACGAGGAGGCCCAGACCCTCTTCGCTCTGGAGGCGCGGAGTACCGACCTCTTTGGGCTGTGTTATGACAAAATCAAGCCCTGCGGCATGGAATATACCGCAGGGCCGGTAGTGCTTACGGGTCGCGTTTCAATTTTTCCATGACCGCCCCTTCAAAGCGCTCGCCGTACTTCATGGCCAGGACGAAGAGCAGGATGCCGCCCAGGCCCAACAGTATCATGCCCCAGATGGGGATATGGAGCACTGAGCCGCCCACGGCGGAGGCCACCAGCAGTCCCCAGGGACGGGCCAGGATCACCAAAAGAAGAAACCGACGGGTGGAGATCTCGGTAAGTCCGGCCATGATGCACAGGATATCGTCGGGGAAGAAGGGGAAGAGAAAGGCCAGAAAGAGAAAGCTGTCCCGCTTGCGGCGGATGAGCTCTCCGTACTTTTCCTGATTTGGGCCGCTGACAAACCGTTCGACGAAGGGTTTTCCCAGCGTGCGGCCCAGCTGAAAAACGATGGCGGAACCCAGGATCACCGCCCCGGCGGTGAGGAGAAAGGCGGGGAACGTACCGAAGAGGATGCCCCCGGCCGCAGCGGTGATATTGCTTGGGATGGGGGCCAGGATCACAGAGGCCAGCTGGATGAGGAAAAAGACCAGATGGGAATAGGGCGCAAAGCGTTGGATGTAGCTCTGGATCCCATCGGCGGTGCGGATCGCCTGAAAAAAGCCGGAGCGCCATAGGCCCCAGCTCAGCAGAGCCAGGAAAAGAAGGGTGAGCGCCAGGGTCGCCCGCCACGCCTTCCGCTCTGTGCCCTTTTCCATGGTTCCTCGCCTCCCGCTATGTTTTCTGTAGTCAGAATACCACATTCTGTGCCTGGAATCCATAGCAAAATACGGGCGTTTTTCTTAAAAAAGTCGAAAACTTACCCAGAAAACAAAAAAGCCACACCCGGCATCAGGGTGTGGGAAACTTTCTTGAAGTGGAAATAACTGAATTTATCACCGCTCACTGGGGATCACGGTGGTGCCGGCGAAGATCATATCGTCCACATCTCCGACCCGGTAATCGCTCTCATAAATCAAACTGGAACCTCCTTTCTTTACAGGTCGAGTTTAGTATATCGCACCCACAGAGAAAAAGCAAGGCCTTTTTGTAAAAGTTACACAAATGTAATATGAACATTTTGTGAATAGAGACGAACGGCGGGGATGGCGCCACGGCCATC
>NZ_CALPCU010000027.1:0-23785 GCF_943193085.1 Vermiculatibacterium agrestimuris
GTCCTGTGATCACGCCGGAGAGAAAAATAAAAAAGCGCCCCCAGCCTGACTTATCAGGCTGAGGGCGCTTTTTTATTGCTCGCTTTTCCGCCTCTCTTTGCATTTGGCACTCAGACCACCTTATCGCCCCAGACGATGGCGCGGTAGTTTTCCGGGTCGGTGTCCCCCTCAGTGGAGAACAGGAGCACCGTGCTCTCTCCATCCAGGCCCAGGGCTGCCTTCAGATCGGCGTATTGGGGATCGGTCATCAGGGTGGCCACCAGTCCCGTGCCCACCGCGCCGGACTCCCCGGAGACCACCTTGGGATCCCCCTTCAGCGGAGCGGCGAGCATCCGCATGCCCCGGGCGGAGACCCAGTCGGGGCAGGAGATAAAGGCGGCGGCGTGGTTTTTCAGGATATCCCAGCTCAGAGGACTTGGCTCTCCGCAGGCCAGGCCCGCCATCATGGTCTTCAGCTCGCCGGTGACGGGGTGGGGCTTTCCGTCTCCGGCCAGAGCGCTTTGGTAGTGGCAGTCGGCCCCGGTGGCCTCCACCACAATGACCTTGGGCGGGGCGTCGGGATAGCGGCTCATGAAGTAGCCCAGAACGGCCCCGGCCAGGGAGCCCACTCCGGCCTGGATGAAGATGTGGGTGGGTTTTTTGCCCAGGGCGGTCAGCTGCTCGTCGGCCTCGCCGGCCATGGTGCCGTAGCCCTGCATGATCCAGCCGGGGATCTCCTCGTAGCCCTCCCAGGCCGTGTCCTGCACCACCACGCCGTTGGGGGTCTGGGCGGCCTGCTTGGCGGCCAGGCGAACGCAGTCGTCGTAGTTCAGCTCCTCAATGGTGACCTGGGCCCCTTCCTTGGCGATGTTGTCCCGGCGGACGGGCGCCGTGCCCTTCGGCATATGCACCACCGCCTTCTGGCCCAGCTTGTTGGCGGCCCAGGCCACGCCCCGGCCATGGTTGCCGTCGGTGGCGGTAAAGAAGGTGGCCTGGCCGAATTCCTCCCGGAGCGCATCGCCGGTGAGCACGTCGTAGCTCAGCCCGGAGATGTCCCGGCCCGTCCGCCGGGCGATGTACCGGGCGATGGCGTAGGAGCCGCCCAGCACCTTGAAGGCGTTGAGGCCGAAGCGGCGGCTCTCGTCCTTTACGTAGAGCCCGCCCAGGCCCAGAGACCGGGCCATGCCGTCCAGCGCCGCCAGCGGGGTGGGGGCGTATTGGGGGAAGCTGCCGTGAAAGGCACGGGCCTTGGCCACCTCCTCCAAGGACATGAGGGAGGGGTGGGCGTCCTGCGTCTTGGGCAGCTTGTTTTCGATCCACTTGATCTTCTCCATAGCGCACCTCCTGAGGCATGATGTGTTGACCGCACTGTGACTATATCACATTTTCCCGGAAAAACAAGGAGGGAAAAGGGACTGTGTCTATCGGCATCTTACACTTAAAAAGGCCCCTTTCCCTATGGAAAGGGGCCCTTTTGGGGCGATCCCTTGATTTACTTGCCGATGAAGTTCTTTTCCTTCCGCTTTTCCAGGAAGGCGGACATGCCCTCTTTCTGGTCAGCGGTGGAGAAGCACAGGCCGAAGGCCTCCGTCTCATAGGCAAGGCCGGTGTCGATGTCGGTCTGGATGCCCCGGCGGATGCAGGCCTTGCACTCCCGAACGGCGATCTGGGCGTTGGCGGCGATCTGGGCGGCCATCTCCATGGCCTTACCCATCAGCTCCTCGGGGGGATAGACGGCGTTGACCAGGCCGATCTTCTCTGCCTCGGCGGCGTTGATGGTCTTGGCGGTGAGGATCAGCTCCATGGCCTTTCCGGTGCCCACGATCCGGGCCAGCCGCTGGGTGCCGCCGAAGCCGGGGGTGATGCCCAGGCCCACCTCGGGCTGGCCGAACTTGGCCTTTTCAGAGGCCAGGCGGATGTCGCAGGCCATGGCCAGCTCGCAGCCGCCGCCCAGGGCGAAGCCGTTGACCGCGGCGATCACCGGCTTGGAAAGCCGCTCGATCTTCAGGAACACGTCGTTGCCCAGACGGCCGAAGGCCTTGGCCTCCACAGCGGTGAGGGGCTTCATCTCGCCGATGTCCGCCCCGGCCACAAAGGACTTTTCTCCGGCGCCGGTGAGGATGACCACGTTGACGGCGCTGTCGGCGTCCGCCTGATCCAGGCAGGCGCTGAGCTCAGTGAGGGTCTCGCTGTTAAGGGCGTTGAGGGCCTGGGGCCGGTTGATGCTGATGACGGCAACGCCGTCCTTCACTTCCAGAAGAAGATTGTTCATGGTAATTTACCTCCCGTAGGGGCCGCACAGTGTGCGCCCGCTGATTTGATGGGGCCGCGTTCAGCGCAGATTACTCCTGCGCCAGATGCCCAGCTTCTCCGCGTCGGCGATGAGCCCGTCCCGGAAGTCCGGGTGGGCGATGGAGATGAGCTTCTCCGCCCGTTCCCAGGTGGAAAGCCCCTTCAAGTTCACCATGCCGTACTCGGTGACAATGTGCTGGGTGCAGGAGCGGGGGTCGGTGACGATGGAGCCGGGGGTGAGGGTGGGCACGATGCGGCTTTTTACGCTGCCGTCCTTTCCGGTGACGGTGGAGGACATGCAGATAAAGCTCTTGCCGCCCCTGGACAGGTAGGCTCCCATGACGAAGTCCAGCTGGCCGCCGGTGCCGGAGATGTGCTTGACGCCGGCGCTCTCGGCATTGACCTGGCCGAAGAGATCCATGTCGATGGCGTTGTTGATGGAGATAAAGTTGTCCAGCTGGGCGATGACCCCGACGGCGTTGGTATAGTCCACCGGGGCGGCCATTACATCGGGGTTGCGGTCAATGTAGTCGTAGAGCTTCTTGCTGCCCGCGGCGAAGGCATAGACCTGGCGGCCCTTGTCCAGGTTTTTGTGCCGGCCGGTGATCTTCCCTGCCTGGGCGATGTCCACAAATGCGTCCACATACATCTCGGTGTGGACGCCCAGATCCTTCAGATCGGACTGGGCGATCAGGCTGCCCACGGCGTTGGGCATGCCGCCGATGCCCAGCTGAAGGCAGGCCCCGTTGGGGATCTCCTTCACGATAAGCTCGGCCACGGCTTTGTCCACGGCGGAGGGCTCGCCCCCGCCGCCCAGCTCCGCGATGGCCGGGTCGTCCCCCTCCACCACGAAGTCCACGTCCCGGATGTTGATCTCGCTGCCGCTGAGGCCGAAGCCCCAGGGCATATTGCGGTTGACCTCCAGGATGATGTGCTTGGCCTTGTCCAGCATGTCCGCCAGGTGGGAGGCGGACAGGGCGAAGCTGAAGTTGCCGTGGTCGTCCATGGGGGTGACCTGGAGCATGGCCACATCCACCGACACATTTTCCCGGTAGAACCGGGGCAGCTCGGAGTACCGCATGGGGGCGAAAAAGCCCATCCCCTTGGAGATGATCTTCCGGTCGATGCCGGAGCAGTGCCAGGAGTTCCAGGTGAAGTGCTCTCCGGCGTCGTCGGCCTTGGCGATCTCGGGCATCCACATGGTCACGCCGCCCCGCACCTTTACGTCGAAAAGCTCATCCTTCCGGGCGGCCAGGGCTCTGTCCAGGGCCACGGGATGGTTGACGCACCAGCTGTAGTCCACCCAGTCTCCGGACTTGACCAGCTTCACCGCCTCCTGGGCGGTGGTGCGCTTTTGCTGATAGAGCGCTTTATAGTCCGTCATGACTTACTTGGTGTAGTCGAAGAAACCAACGCCGGTCTTGCGGCCCAGCTTGCCCGCCCGAACCATCTTGCGCATGAGCAGGCTGGCGCGGTACTTGGGGTCGTGGGTCTCGTTGTAGAGGGTGTCCATAATGGCCAGGCACACGTCCAGGCCCACCAGGTCGCCCAGGGCCAGGGGGCCCATGGGGTGGTTGGCGCCCAGCTTCATGGCGGTGTCGATACCCTCGGCGGTGGCAACGCCGGTGTAGAGAAGGTCGCAGGCCTCGTTGATCATGGGAATGAGGATCTTGTTGACCACAAAGCCGGGGGCCTCTTCGACAGCCACAGGCTCCTTGCCGATCTCCGCGGCCAGCTCGGTGATGACCTTGCAGGTCTCGTCGGAGGTGTTGGCGCCCCGGATGACCTCCACCAGCTTCATGACGGTGGCGGGGTTGAAGAAGTGCATGCCGATGAACTTGTCGGGCCGCTTGGTGGCGGCGGCGATGGCGGTGATGGAGATGGAGGAGGTGTTGGAGGCCAGGATGCACTCCGGCTTGCAGATGGCGTCCAGCTCGGCGAAGACGCTCTTCTTGATCTCCAGATTCTCGATGGCGGCCTCCACCACCAGGTCGGCGTCGGCGGCCTTGTTCATGTCGGTGGTAAAGGTGATCTTGTCGGTGATGGCCTTCTTGCCGGCTTCGTCCAGCTTGCCCTTGGCCACCAGCTTATCCAGACCCTTGTTCAGCCGGGTCTCGGAGGCGGCGATGATCTCATCCTTGATATCGCGCACGACCACGTCGCGGCCTTTCCTGGCGAAGACCTGGGCGATGTCCAGACCCATGGTGCCGCCGCCGATGACTACTACCTTTTGGATGCTCATAACTGTTTACCTCCTGAATCTGTTTTTCGTGTTATTTTTCACTGTGATCCGCCTGTCGGGAGCGGATCGGGAACCCCTGTTCCCTATTATAGAGGATGGAGGGAATAATTACAAGTTTTTAGAGCGTTTATTAAAAATTTAACTGGTTAATTATTTTTTTAACAACAAAATGGACAAAAAAGTACGTTTTGTTATTTTTTTAACATATTTTCACAAGAAAAAGGCCGCCGGTCAGGCGGCCTTTCGGAAAAAATTTTTGAAAAATTTTTCTGTCCGGGGAAAACCGGTCTTATTTCTTCAGTCCGGGGTTGTCCTTCATCTCCCGCAGAGCGTCCCGGTAGGACAGGTTCACCCGGCCCTTTTCGTCGATCTCGGTGACCTTCACCCAGATCATATCGCCGATGTTCACCACGTCCTCACACTTCTCCACCCGGCGCTCGGAGAGCTTGGAGATGTGAACCATGCCGTCCTTGCCGGGGGCCAGCTCCACGAAGGCGCCGAAGGGCATGATGCGAACCACCTTGCCGTAGTAGAGGGCGCCCACCTCGGGGACGAAGACGATGGTCTCGATCATCTTCTTGGCCTTCTCGCAGCACTCGGCGTCGGGGGAGGCGATGTGGATGGTGCCGTCCTCCTCGATGTCCACCTGGGCGCCGGACTCGGCGGTGATCTTCTGGATCACGCTGCCGCCCTTGCCGATGACCTCCCGGATCTTGTCCACGTCGATCTTCATGGAGATCATCTTGGGGGCGTACTTGGACAGCTCGGCGCGGGGCTTGGCGATGCAGGGGAGCATGATCTCGTCCAGGATGGCGTACCGGGCGTCACGGGTGATGTCCAGGGCCTCCTTGATGATGGCGTGGGAAAGGCCGTCGTTCTTAATGTCCATCTGGATGGCGGTGATGCCCGCCTTGGTGCCCGCCACCTTGAAGTCCATCTCGCCGTGGAAGTCCTCCACGCCCTGGATGTCGATGAAGGTGGTAAAGCCGCCGTCGTCGTCCTGGATCAGGCCGCAGGAGATACCGGCCACGGGGGCGGAGATGGGCACGCCGGCGTCCATGAGGGCCAACGTGGAGCCGCAGATGGAGCCCTGAGAGGTGGAGCCGTTGGAGGAGAGCACCTCGGAGACAACACGGATGGCGTAGGGGAACTCCTCCACGCTGGGGATGACAGGCTCCAAAGCCCGCTCAGCCAGGGCGCCGTGGCCCTTCTCCCGGCGGTTGGTGGAACGGGAGGCACGGGCCTCGCCGGTGGAGTAGGCGGGGAAGTTGTAGTGGTGCATGTACCGCCGGGTCTCCTCCTCCCAGATGGTGTCCAGCTTCTGGCAGGCGGTGAGGGTGTTCAGGGTGCAGACGGAAAGAACCTGGGTCTGGCCCCGGGTAAAGAGGCCGGAGCCGTGGACCCGGGGCAGCACGCCCACCTCGGCGGAGAGGGGCCGGATCTCGTTTTTCTGCCGGCCGTCCACCCGGTGACCCTCCAGGAGCCAGGCCTTGACGATCTTCTTCTGGAACTTGTAGGTGATCTCCTCCAGGAACTGATCCATGTCGGGGTGCTCGTCCAGATATTTCTCGTGCCACTTCTCGATCATGGCGTTCCAGCGCTCTTCCCGGATGTTCTTGTCGTCGGTGTCCATGGCGGCGCGGGCCTCGTCCATGAAGTCGGCGGTGATCTTGTCAAACAGCTCCTGGTCAAAGGCGGCGTGGTCGTAGGTCATCTTCTCCTTGCCGATCTCGGAGACCATCCGGTTGATGAGAGCCACCTGCTTCTGGATCTCCTCGTGGGCCTTGACGATGGCGTCGTACATGATGTCGTCGGGCAGCTCCTTGGCTCCCGCCTCGATCATGATGACCTTCTGAGCGGTGGCGGCCACGGTGAGATCCAGCTTGGACTCGTGTTTCTGCTCCTGATTGGGGTTGTAGACGATCTGGCCGTCCACATAGCCCATCTCCAGGCAGCCGATGGGGCCGGCCCAGGGGATGTTGGAGATGGCCAGACAAGCGGACACGCCGATCATGGCGGTGACCTCGGGCGAGCAGTCCCGGTCCAGGCTCATGACGGTGCAGGTACACACCACGTCATTGCGGAAGTCGTAGGGGAACAGGGGCCGGATGGAGCGGTCAATGACCCGGCTTGCCAGCACGGCGGGGAGGGAGGGCTGACCCTCCCGGCGCATAAAGGAGCCGGGGATGCGGCCCACGGCGTAGAGCTTCTCCTCAAAGTCCACGCTGAGGGGGAAGAAGTCGATGCCGTCCCGGGGACGGGGGGAGGCGGTGACCGCCACCATAACGGTGGTCTCGCCATAGGTGACCATGGCGGAGGCGGAAGCCAGCTCGGCGACCTTGCCCACATTGATCTTCAGGGGACGGCCGCACAGATCCATCTCGTAAGTGCGCTCGTTGGGGAACTGCTTGCGGGTGATGATAGTCGACATGATTTTGTCCTCCTTTGTTTTCTCCCCCGCCAAGACCTGGTTTAGCACTTGAACAAAAGCCCCGGCAGCCGCCGGGATCCTTGTTCAATTGCTAAATGCAGGGGGGACGGGGGGATGATTTTGCAGCAGATAAAAAACAGAAACCAGGGCAGCGGGGACTTCCCGCGCTGCCCTGGCCTATGCTTCTTACTTACGGATGCCCAGCTTCGCGATGATGGCGCGGTAACGCTCGATGTCCTTGCGCATCAGGTAGTCCAGCAGCTTGCGGCGCTTGCCGATCATCTTGTACAGGCCCCGGCGGCTGTGGTTGTCGTGGATGTGCACCCGCAGATGCTCGGTGAGCTCGTTGATGCGGGTGGTAAGAATGGCGATCTGCACCTCGGGGGAGCCGGTGTCGGTCTCGTGGGTGCGGTTGGCCGCGATAACGGCCGTCTTTTCGTCCTTACGGATCATGGTTGTTTCCACCTTTCAAATTTTTTCCGAACAGCTGGGAAATAGGCCGGTGAACGCCCCTGATGCAGAGGCCGTCTCCCATTTCTAAGCCGCCGGACGTTTGCGTGCCCAAGAAATATACCACAAATTTTTCCCGTTGTAAAGGAAAATATCATATTATTGGGGTGAAAATAAGCTGGGACGGCATTTTTGGAAAAAGAGCCGGCGCCTTGCAGGGCGCCGGCTTTTGTCATGATCCGGACTCAAAGTGTGTTCTCGCTGGCCTGCGGGGACTCCTCCGGGGACTCCTCCGCCGGGCCGCCGGCCCAGCGGTAGCCCATATCCGCCATCTCATCGGCGGTGTAGAGGGTGGAGGACAGCTCGGTGAAGCGGCTCAAGTCCAGATATAGGGGCTCCCCCTGGGAAAAGCGCACCTCGTTCCAAAAATGGGGCTCCCCCTGCCAGGCGCCCTCCACGATCTCGCAGGTCACCCGTTCCAGCTCCCGGCACACCAGGGAATAGGCCAGAGCCAGCCCCTCGTCGTTGGCGGCGCCCTCCACTAAGGCGGCGTAAGCCGTAACGCCGCCCTGGGGATCGTATCCGCTGTGATAACAGACCTCCGCCGCCGCCTGGCGGACGGCGGCCTCCCGATCCATGTCCCAGGGGTAGACGAACTCGGCCCCGGCGGCGGCCAGCCGCGCGCTCTTCCGGCGCAGCTCCTCCGCGCCTTCGGAATAGGTGAGCAGGATCTCCACCACCCGCTCCCGGCCGCTGTCGGGGTAGAGCCCGATCTCTACCTGGGGCATTCCCAGGGCGGCGGCGGGGGTGTCGTAGTAGGCCTGGCGCGCCAGAGCGAGAATGGATGCCTCATCCTCGGCGAAGTAAGCCACCCGGAGTACCACCTGATCGCTGAAGTTGGTCAGGGCCTCCTGAAGCTCGGCACGGATGGCGCCGGAGCCGGTGACGTTCACCATGGAGCGGATCTCCTCCTGGGTGCGGCGGTAGCTGATGGAGAGCTTGGCCTGGTAGTAGGAGACCACCCGGCTGGATTCATGCTTGATGTAGTCCACGCAGTAGGCCCCCAGGGGATCCTCCGTGGCCACCTCCAGGCAGGCCCGGGTCAGGTCGCTCTCCACCTCGCCGTCGTAGTCGTAAAGCTGGATGGTCCCCTCCTCCTGCCCCTGGGACACCAGGTACAGTACGGCGGAGACCAGCTCCCGGTAGTTCTCCACCCGGAGGCCGGAGGAGCCCTCGGCGGTCACCGGCTTCTCCTCGTGACGCTGTCCGGCCTCATAGGAGCGCTCCAGCATGGCCGAGCAGCCGGTGAGCGGAAGGCAGGCGGCCAATATGAGGGCCAGAAGACCTTTTTTCAAGTGATCGCCTCCCCGTTTTCCGTGTGAAGCCCTATGTGCGCTCAGTACCCGATCTCCTCTTCGATGAGCACCACATGGGCTGTGGGGATGGAGGTGGGCTTGCGCAGGTGGGTGGAGATGACCCGGCAGATGCGCTCCGGGCTGTCGCAGTCGTAGCACCGGTCACCCTTGGCGGCGCAGGGGGTCTTCTTCCCCAGCCGCTGGGCGTTCTTGGGCCCTGCGATGTTCCGGGCTCGCCACAGGGCCTTTGCAAGGTCAGGGGCGATCTTGTTCACCCCCACGATGAACCAGACCTCCTCATGGCCGCAGATGGTGGCGGCCACCCGGTTGCCGTGGCCGTCGATGTTGATGATCTCCCCCGTCTCCGCAAGGCCGTTGACCGAGGTGAGGTAGACCTGGGCCGCCGCGGCCTTCTCCTGGGTGTCGGGTCGCCGGAGGGCGCCCCAGTGCCAGTGGACGGTGTTGTGGGCGGAGAGCAGGTCGTAGAGCCCCATGTCCTGCAGGGTCACCGAACCGCCGAAGCCCACGGTCTTGCCGTCAATGTGGGCGTCTATGTAGGCCGCGGCCTCCGTGGCGGTGGCGAAGCGGTGAACGGTGAAGCCGTTTTTGGTGAGAATTTCTGTGAGCTTGTCCAGATTGGGCATGGGAAAGACTCCTTTCTAAACGTCCTGGTGATAGCTGCCGAAGCCCTCGCCCAGCACCTCGTGGGCGGGGGTGACGATCATGAACGCGGCGGGATCGGCCTGGCGCACCGTCTCCTTAATGGTCACGATCTCCCGCTGCTTGAAGGCGCAGAGGATCACCCGCTTGGGCTGGCCCAGATAGCCTCCCTCCCCCTGAAGGTAGGTCACCGTCCGGTCCAGGTCGTCCATGATGACCCGGGCGATGACCTCGGGCTTGTCGGAGATGATATAGGCCACCTTGGCGTTGTCCATGCCGTAGAGCACCCAGTCCATGACCAGGGTGGACACGTAGAGGGCCACGATGCCGTACAGGGCGCTCTCCATGCTGTGGAAGACGACGGCCACCAGCAAAATGACCGTCAGGTCGATGACCATGAGCACCTTCCCCACCGGCAGCCAGGCCATTTTGGACTGGGCCAGCCGGGCCAGGATGTCGGTGCCGCCGGTGGTGGCCCCCTGCTGGAAGATGAGCCCCAGAGACAGGCCCAGTACCGCCCCGCCGAAGATGCACCCCAGCAGAGGCTCCGCCATGGGCGGAAAGGTGTAGACTGCGGCGATGCCGTCGAGGAACAGGGAGGTGAGGGCGGTGGCCGTCAGGGAGGACACCAGCAGGTGGCCCCCCAGCACCCGCCAGCCCACCAGAAAGATGGGCACGTTGAAGCAGAGCACCAGCGTGCCGATGGGAACCACGGGGATGAGAAAGTTGACGATCTGGGCGATACCCGTCACCCCGCCGAAGGCGATGCCGTTGGGCACAAAGCACCAGTCAAAGGCCAGGGCGTAGAGAAAAGACCCCAGTAGGATAAAAAGGTAATTTTTGACCAGCACTTTGGGTGTACGTTTCATTTACGGTTCCTCCAAAAGAGACATTTGGGTCTCACCCCGATCCTCCGGCTTCAAAAGAGCTCCCGCCACGGGCAGGGAGCGGGCCCGGTAGCGGGCCTGGTTCTGAATGGAGGTGGAGGTGAGAGGCACGGCGTGCTCCAAACGGTATTTGGGTTTCAGGGTCATTACGTTGACGCCCTGGGTATTTCGGGTGGTCTTGGGGGCGAGGACGGCGGTGTGGAAGATAACGCACCGGCCCTCGCTGGAGATGAGGGCCATCTCCAAGTCCTCCTTCAGGTGCCAGGCCGCAGCCAGGGGGGATTTGTCGGAGTAGGCCCCGGTCAGCCGTTTGCGCCGGGTCTGGGTCTGATAGGCGGCAAGCTCCACCCGGGCACACTTGCCGTTTTCGAAGAAGAACAGCAGGTGCCCGGCGTAGTCGCCGGTGACGCAGGCCCACACCGCGTTCTCTCCGGGATCCATGCCCAGCTTGGTGGGCAGATAGTCCCCCAAGACGCTTGCCTTGCTGTCGTCAAAGTCGGCAAGGCGGGTCTTGTAGCACTGCTGGCGGTCGGTGAATACCAGCAACTCGTCCCGGTTGGAGGCGTCCCAGCGCAGGTACTCCCGGTCGCCCTCTTTATACTTCTGCTCGCTGGACATGCGCAGGGAGGCGGGGGTGATCTTCTTCAGGTATCCCTCCCTGGACAGGAACACGTGCACCGGGTAGTCGGGCACGTCCTCCTCGGTGTCCTCCGCGGCGGCGGTCTGATACTCGTAGACGATCTCGGTGCGCCGGGGGGAGGGATACTTGGCCATGACCTCTTTGAGCTCCCCGGAGATGATGCCCTTGACCTTGTTGGGGTCGTCCAGAACGGCCTGGAGCTCGGCGATCTCCTTTTCCAGCTCCTCGGTCTCCTCCACCCGCTTGAGGATATATTCCTTGTTGATGTTGCGCAGGCGGATGTCCGACACGTACTCGGCCTGGGTCTGGTCGATGCCGAAGCCGATCATCAGGTTGGGGATGACCTCCGCGTCCAGTTCGGTGTCCCGAATGATCTTGATGGCCTTGTCAATGTCCAGCAGGATCTTTTTCAGACCCTTCAGAAGATGGAGCTTATCCTTTTTCTTCTTCTGGACAAAGTATGTCCGCCGGCGCACCCCTTCGATACGCCAGGCCGTCCACTCCTCCAAAATTTCCCGCACACCCATCACACGGGGCATACCGGCGATGAGGATATTGAAGTTGCAGGAGAAGGAGTCCTGAAGGGGGGTGGATTTGAACAGCTTCTGCATCAGCTTGTCCGGATCGGTGCCCCGCTTCAGGTCGATGGTCAGCTTCAAACCGCTCAGGTCGGTCTCGTCCCGCATGTCGGAGATCTCCTTGAGCTTGCCCGCCTTGACAAGCTCGGTGACCTTGTCCATGATGGCCTCGGCAGTGGTGGTGTAGGGGATCTCGTAGATCTCGATGACCCCCTCCTCCTTCACATACCGCCACTTGGAGCGCACCTGGAAGGAGCCCCGGCCCGTCTCGTAGATCTCCGACATAGCGGCCCCGTCGTAGAGCAGCTGTCCGCCGGTGGGGAAGTCGGGGGCCTTTAGAATGGACAGCAGGTCGCACCGGGGATCCTTCATGTAGGCGATGGCGGCCTGGCAGACCTCCTCCAGGTTAAAGCCGCACAGGTTGGAGGCCATGCCCACGGCAATGCCCTGGTTGGCGCTGACCAGCACATTGGGGAAGGTGGTGGGCAATAGGGTGGGCTCCTGGAGGGTGCCGTCATAGTTGGGCACGAAGTCCACCGTGTCCTGGTCGATGTCCCGGAACAGCTCCTGGCAGATGCCGTCCAGCTTGGCCTCGGTGTACCGGCTGGCGGCCCAGGCCATGTCCCGGGAGTAGACCTTGCCGAAGTTGCCCTTGGAGTCCACGAAGGGGTGCAGAAGGGCGCCGTAGCCCCGGCTCAGGCGCACCATGGTGTCATAGATGGCGGCGTCGCCGTGGGGGTTGAGCTTCATGGTCTGGCCCACGATGTTGGCCGACTTGGTGCGCCCACCGGTGAGCAGCTTCATGGTGTACATGGTGTAGAGCAGCTTCCGGTGGCTGGGCTTGAAGCCGTCGATCTCCGGAATGGCCCGGGAGATGATAACGCTCATGGCGTAGGGCATGTAGTTGATCTCCAGGGTCTGGGTGATGGGCTGCTCCAGCACCTCGGCCCGCAGACCCATCACATTGGGGTCGGCGCTGCGGTGTTTGACGGCCTCCGGGGCCTTCTTTTTCGGCATGGGTATCAGTCCTTGTCTTCTGAGTCTTTTTTTGCGCCTGTTTTAGAGGGCTATTCAAAATATATTGTCAGTCAAGCTCCCAGCCGCAGCTCGGGGCGCAGGATGCGGGCCAGGATGGCGGCGGCCTCGGCCCGGGTGAGGGGGGTGTGCCCGTAAAAGGCTCCCGTGCCGTCCGGGCCGTTCAGGACGCCGGCAGCATACAGTTTTTCCACCCAGGGGTCTTTGATGTCCGGGGGCAGAGCGGCCCCTTCCACCGGCTCCAGCTCTCCCGCCATCTGGCCTATGACCTGGGCAAGATCCAGCCGCCAGGCCGTGGGGGCCGCAAAGATCTCCGCCACATGGGCGTCGAGATATTCCTCCGGGTATTGGGCCAGAAGGGCGTCTCCGTGCTCGGCCCAAAGGTCGTCTGTGAGGAATTCCAAAACATAGCACACTTCGTCAAAGAACCACAGCTCAGACCGCTCCGGCAGGATCGTCTCCTCTGCGTAGTTGAGAAACGGGTCAATAACGCAGGTAAGGGCCTCGAAGAGGTCGCCGTCAAAATCCTCCCCGCCGTCAAACAGGTACCCCTCCGCCTCCGAATCATAAACGCCCTGATAGACGATGGGGCCGTCGGGCTCCATATCAAAATTCGACCAGTCCATCCAGGCCGCGTCCAGGGTCATGGTCAGGGGCTTTTCTGGATCAATGCGCTCCCAAACGTCGCTGTGAAAGGTAAACAGCAGACGGCTGAAGTCGCTGTCCCTTGTTCCAAAGAGCTCCACATCACGCCAGTTCCCCAGTACAGTCCCATCCTGGGAGAAGGTGACGATGTCCGCCAGCACCTCCGGCAGGTGGGGGATCTGCATATTGTTTATCCGGGCCTTGAGCCGGGCGGCCAGCACCACGCACTCAGCCAGGGACAGCGCCCGATCCGGGGCAAAGCAGCCGTCCCCCACGCCCTTCATCAGCCCCTCCTCCACGCAGACGTCCACGTAGGGGGCGAACCAGTCCCCGGGCGCCACGTCGGAAAAGTCCGCCCCCGCCGCTTGCGCGGCGGGGAGCGGAGAGAATGCCAAAAGCAGGGCCAAAAGCAGGCAGATGTCTTTCCGTTTCATAAGGGTTTCTTCTCCAACAGGCGAAAACGGCTCAGAGCGCGGGGGTGAAGAGCAGGGCGGTGCCCAGATCCATCACCATCTCTACCGGAGCGCCCTCGGGGGGCGTCAGGGCGGGACCGTCCTTTACCTCGGTGCGGGTCATCTCGGTGTCCAGCTTCAGCTTGAAGGCGTTTTTCTGGTGGTACTCCATAGTGCCGGTGGCCTTGTCCATGCTGCCGCTGCTGTGGGCGGTGATCTGGAAGTCGAAGAGATTCAGCAGCCGGCCGGAGAGAATGCCCATCAGGCTGTAGGAGAAATAGGGGTCATAGTAGCTGTCAAAGGCGTTTTTCATCATGGCCTGGAAGTCGGGGCGCAGATCCATGTCGGCGGTGAAGGTGCCGTTGTCGCGCATGACGTAGGAGAGCTCATAGCTCTTGAAGGGGGCCAGATCCTCCCCGCTTATCTGGGCGAACAGGTCGTTTATAGTCTTGGTGTCCACCTTCCAGGTCAGGGCGCCGCCGGAGCGCTTCACCCGGTCGGGGCCCATAATGGCGCCGAAGACGGAGACGAGGCTGTCAAATTCCTCCCAGGCATCCTCCGGGGAGGACCACCACCGGGCGCTGTCGGAGAGAAGCTGCTCTTCATAGATGTAGTCCGCCATAAGGCCGGACAGGTTGCTTAGCAGCGCCTCGCTGTCCATGCCCAGACTGGCCTGGAGCATCTCGTCCAGGCCCATGCCCAGGCTGGCGCCGTACCAGGTGTCGGCGGTCACGGTATCGTCAAAGGCCGCCAGCACGGGCACGTTCCAGTAGAAATTGCCCGCGTCCAGGTCGGCGATGGCGTTGAATTCCAGGCCCTTCATCAGGGTGGGCAGGTCGCTGAGGCTGAGCTGGGGAAGCTCGCCGGCTGCCAGCTCCAGAATATCGTCGCCCAGGAGCTCCAGCACATCGGCGGCGTTGACCTTCACCGTCAGCTCCAGGGTGTTGTCCTTTTGGAGCATGTCCAGGGTCACCTGGAGCTTATAGTCGGTGTCCCCGTCCAGGCTGTTGAGGGTGGTGAGGGTGACGTCCAGGGTCTCGGTGGTCTTGTAGCTCTTCCCGCTCTCCACATCGGTATGCTCCATGGCCCAGGCCACGATCTCGTCCAGGGCGGTGAGGCTCTCGCTGATGCGGGCCTTGGCGGCGGCGGTATCCACCAGGAAGATGGCGTTTTCATACTCGTTCCAGCCCACGTCCCAGCCCTCGGACTCCATGGTGGCGCGCAGGGGCAGCAGCTCCCCCTCGTCCACATAGTGGCTGTCCAGAATGGCGTTGACGGTGGCGGGGGCGATGTAAGACCAGCCGTCCTCGGCGGAGATGACGGCGTCTTCCATCACCTGGCCGTTGACCACCAGGCGCAGGGGCTTGCCGCTGTTCCAGCTGGAATCATAGTCATACTCCCAGTCGTAATCGTAGTCATCGTCGTAGTCCCACTGCCAGGAGTAGTAGTTCACGTAGTCCACGAACATCTTCTCCACAAACTCCTCCTCGGTGAAGAGGTGGTAGTAGTCCATGTACTCCGCCTTGCTCTGTCTGCTCCAAGAGCCATGCTCCTCCTCAAAGAAAGCGTCGGCGTCGAATTCCGCCCACCGGTCGGGGTACTGGGCCTGATAGGTCAGGAATTCCTCGTGGTTCGTGAGCGTGTAATTGCGGTCAGATACATAGTCCCACAGCAGGTAGGGCAGAACCTGGCTCTCACCCTCAAAGTCGTAATACGAATCCTGAATGAACTGCATAATGGGAGTGAGGGTCTCGGTATAGCCCTGCCAGGCCAGCAGCTGCTCCAGGGTCAGCGCTTCCAGCTCGCCGGGGTGGGCGGCGCGGTAGGCCTCCACCTCCTGGGCGCGCCAGGCCTCGGTCGCCTGATCGCTCAGGTAGTACTGCCACATCATTTGGCCGAACTGGTCGGCGCTGTCCCACTCGCCCCACTCCACCATGTGGTCGATGTACTCCGTCTCACTGTCCCAGTACTCGCCTATGTTCTCCTGCCACCAAGCATGGGGGTCAAAGGCGGCCTGTTCCTCGGGGTGCTCCTGGGTGTACTGGACATAGAACTGCTCCACAAAGGCGGCGTAGGGATTGGGTTCCTCCGCCTGCGTCGTGGTGAACAAATAGTCATTTTCGCTCTCAGGCAGAAGCAGGTCTGCTTCCCCCACCGCCAGGGCGGGGGTAGCCAGGCTCAGGGCCATGGCCAGGGTCAATGCCAGGGAAAGAATGCGCTTTTTCATGGTTGTTTTCCTCCTTTTTAAGATATATCGGCCAATTCCAAAAATTTATATCCGTTTTCCGCGATATGATCCTTCCGGCCCTGGAGATTGTCCCCCAGCAGCAGGTCGAACATCTGGGTGGTGGCCTCCATGTCCTCGGGCATCACCTTGATCAGCCGGCGTGTCTCCGGGTTCATGGTGGTCAGCCACATCATCTCCGGCTCGTTCTCACCCAGGCCCTTGGAACGCTGAATGGTGATCTTCTTCCCCTCTCCGATCTCCTTGACGATGTCGTCCTTTTCCTTGTTGGAGTAGGCAAACCAGGTCTTTTCCTTATAGGTGATCTCGTAGAGGGGGGACTCGGCGATGTAGACGTAGCCCCGGCGGATGAGGGTGGGGGTGAGCCGCCAGAGCATGGTCAAAATGAGGGTTCGGATCTGGTAGCCGTCCACGTCGGCGTCGGTGCAGATGACCACCTTGTTCCACCGCAGGTTCATCAGCTCGAAGGCGGCCAGATCCTTGGCACGCTTGTCGCTGACCTCCACCCCGCAGCCCAGCACTTTCATCAGGTCGGTGATGATCTCGCTTTTGAAGATGCGGGCGTAGTCCGCCTTCAGGCAGTTGAGGATCTTGCCCCGGACGGGCATAATGCCCTGGAACTCCGCGTCCCGGGAGAGCTTGACGCTGCCCAGGGCGGAGTCGCCCTCCACAATGTAAAGCTCCCGGCGCTCCGGATCCTTGGTGCGGCAGTCCACGAACTTCTGCACCCGGTTGGCCAGATCCATGGTGCCCGTCAGCTTCTTCTTGATGTTCAGCCGGGCCTTTTCCGCGCTCTCCCGGCTTCGTTTATTGATGAGCACCTGCTCGGCGATCTTCTGGGCATCGAAGGGGCTCTCGATGAAGTAGACCTCCATCTGGGCCTTGAGGAATTCCGTCATGGCCTCCTGGACGAACTTGTTGTTGATGGCCTTCTTGGTCTGGTTTTCATAGGAGGTCTGGGTGGAGAAGTTGTTGGAGACCATCACCAGGCAGTCGGCCACGTCGTTCCAGGTGATCTTGCTCTCGTTCTTCTGATACTTGCCCTGGGCGCGCAGGTAGCCGTCGATGGCGGAGACGAAGGCGGAGCGGGCGGCCTTCTCCGGGGAGCCGCCGTGCTCCAGCCAGGAGGAGTTGTGGTAGTATTCGATGATATTCACCGTGTTGGAAAAGCAGAAGGACACCGACAGCTTTACCTTATATTCCGGCTTGTCCTCCCGGTCCCGGCCCTTGCGCTCGGCCTGCCAGAACACCGGGGCGGTGAGGGAGTTCTCCCCCGCCAGCTCCTTGACATAGTCCTCGATGCCGTTTTCATAGAGAAAGTCGAAGGTCTCGAACTTGCCGGGGGCGGTCTCGTTTTTCAGCCGGAAGGTGACTCCGGCGTTGACCACCGCCTGCCGCTTCATCACGTCGGCGTAATATTCCAGAGGAATGTCGATGTCGGTGAAGACCTCCAGATCGGGCCGCCAGCGGAACTTGGAGCCGGTCTTCTTCCCACTCCAGGGGGCGCTGTGGAGGAAGCTCTCCCGGGGTTCAGTGATCTCACCCTTTTCAAAGTGGAGGGTGTATTCCATGCCGTCCCGGTGGATGACGGCGTCGAAGAACTCGCTGGCGTACTGGGTGGCGCAGGAGCCTAAGCCGTTGAGACCCAGGGAGTACTCGTAGTTATCCCCGTCTCCGCCGTACTTGCCGCCGGCGTACAGCTCGCAGAACACCAGCTCCCAGTTGTACTTCTGCTCCTTCTCGTTCCAGTCCACCGGGCAGCCCCGGCCGAAGTCCTCCACCTCGATGGACTTGTCCAGGTAGCGGGTCACGGTGATGAGGCTGCCGTGGCCCTCCTTAGCCTCGTCGATGGCGTTGGATAGGATCTCAAATACGGCGTGCTCGCAGCCGTCCAGCCCGTCAGAGCCGAAGATGACCCCCGGGCGTTTGCGTACCCGGTCGGCTCCCTTCAGGGAGGAGATGGAGGTGTTGTCATATTGCGGTTTTGTTGCCATGGGCCTTCCCTCACTCTGTCCAAAGTCGCGATGCCGTCCCCACATATTGTGAGGCGCATATCAATTCACACTAATTTTATACCAAAAATGGAAACGCGTCAAGGAAAGAGAAGCCGCTCCGGCCCTATTTTAAGGCCGGAGCGGCTTTCGCATTGCAAAAAGGCTCAGCAGGCGCTTTCGATCCAGGCGCTGCCCACCACTACGTCCCCGTTGTAGAAGACCGCCAGCTGTCCCGGCGTGGGGGCCCGGACGGGGACGTGGGCTTTGACCAGCACTCTGCCTTCCGCGGGGAAAATGGTACAGGGCGTCTCTGTTCTGGCGTGGCGGAAGCGGGCGGCGACCTCCATCGGGCCCTCCAGGCGGTCTATGGCGATCCAGTTGGGGTCAGAGCAGAAGATCTCCTCCCGCGTCAGGTCGGAGCCGTCGGAGAGGGTGACGGTGTTTTCCCTCGGGTCGATGGCGGAGACATAGTAGCGGTGGGGGCCGGACACCCCCAGCCCCCGGCCCTGGCCCAGGGTGTAGCGGTGAATGCCCTTATGCCTTCCCAGCACCGTGCCGTCGGGGGCCAGAAAGTTGCCGGGAGGGCAGCCCTGGCCCCGGCTCTCCAGCCATTCCCCGTAATCGTCATGGGGGATAAAACAAATCTCCATGCTGTCCGGCTTGTCCGCCACCGGAAGGCCCGCCCCCTGGGAGAGCTGGCGGACGGTGGACTTGACGCGGCCGCCCAGGGGGAAAATGACCCGGCGCAATATTTCCTGGGGAAGGCGGGCCAGCATATAGGACTGGTCATTGGGGGCGGATCCCTTCAAAAGAAGGGTGCGGCCGGCTTCGTTTTGGGCGGTGCGGGCGTAATGGCCCGTGGCGATATATTCCGCCCCCAGCTCCTCCGCCAAAGCCAGCAGGGAGGGGAACTTCACCAGCGGATTGCACCGGGCGCAGGGCAGGGGGGTGCGGCCGGCCCGGTATTCGGCGGCGAAGGGGGCCTTCACATGCTCCTCCAATGCCCGGGAAATATCCATGGTGCGCAGCTCCATGCCCAGCCCCTCCGCCACGGCCCGGGCGTCGGCCTCCCCCACGGCCTCGGGGCCGATGGAGAGATAGAGGCCGATGACGGTATAGTTCTCTTGGAGCAGCCGGGCGGCCAGGGCGGAGTCCACCCCGCCGGACAGGCCCAGCACGACTTTAGATTTCATGGCGGCCATCCTTTTCCAGATAGATCATCAGCGCCGCCACATCGGCGGGGCTGACCCCGGAGATGCGGCTGGCCTGGCCCAGGCTGACGGGGCGGAGCCTGTCCAGCTTCTGGCGGGCCTCCAGGCGGAGGCCCTGCATGGAGAGATAGTCCAGCTCCTGGGGCAGAGGGCGGCGATCCAGCTTCTTCATCTCCTCCACCTGCTTTTGCTGGCGGCGGATGTACCCGGCGTATTTGATCTCGATCTCCGCCGCCTCCCAGACCGGGCGGGGCAGCGGGGGCCGGCCGGAGTCAAGTGGAGCGATGCTCTCGTAGCTGTTCTCCGGGCGGCGGAGAAGGTCGGCCAGGCGCCCTCCGGGGCAGGGGGTCTTCTCCAGCCGGGCGATCTCGGCGTCCACGGCGGCGTATTTGCCCAGAACCTTCTGGTATGCCTCGTCGCTGACCAGCCCCACCGCATGGCCGATGTGGGCCAGGCGGCGGTCGGCGTTGTCCTGCCGCTGGAGAAGGCGGTATTCCGTGCGGGAGGTCATCATGCGGTAAGGCTCATTGGTGCCCTTGGTCACCAGGTCGTCGATGAGCACCCCGATATAGCCCTGGTCGCGGGTCAGCACCACCGGAGAAAGCCCCCCGATTTTCCGGGCGGCGTTGATCCCCGCCATGAGGCCCTGGGCGGCGGCCTCCTCGTAGCCCGAGGAGCCGTTGAACTGCCCCGCGCCGTAAAGGCCGGGGACTTTTTTGTGCTCCAGGGTGGGGAGAAGCTCGGTGGGATCCACGCAGTCGTACTCGATGGCGTAGGCTGGGCGGGTCATCTCGGCCTTTTCCAGGCCGGGGATGGTGTGGAGCATCTCCACCTGCACCTCCTCGGGAAGGGAGGAGGAAAAGCCCTGGATGTAGAGTTCTTCCGTATTCAGACCCATAGGCTCGATGAACAGCTGGTGCCGGGGCTTGTCGGCAAAGCGCACCACCTTGTCCTCAATGGAGGGGCAGTACCGGGGGCCCACCCCCTCGATGACCCCGGAGAAGAGGGGGGAGCGGTGGAGGTTTTCCCGAATGACGGCATGGGTCTCCCCGGTGGTGTAGGTCAAATAGCAAACCGCCTGATTTTTCAGGGGCTCATCGGTGGAAAAGGAGAAGGGTACCGGGGCCTCGTCCCCCGTTTGAAGCTCCATCTTGGAAAAATCCACGCTGCGGCGGTTCACCCGGGGGGGCGTGCCCGTCTTGAACCGGCGGAGGGTGACCCCCAGCTTTCTCAGGCTCTCCGACAGGGCCGGCGCGGCGGCCAGACCGTCGGGGCCGCTGTCCCTTGTGACCTCCCCCACGATGGTGCGCCCGGAGAGATAGGTGCCCGAGCAGACGATGGCGGCCCTCACCTGATAGACCGCACCGTGGGCGGTGCGGACAGCGGAGACCGCCCCGTTTTCCGTCAGGATGTCGGTGATCTCCGCCTGCTTCACCCATAGGTTTTCCTGCTTTTCCAGGGTGTGCTTCATGACCTCCTGGTAGCGGCGGCGGTCGGCCTGGGCCCGGAGGGACCAGACGGCGGGGCCTTTCCCCTTGTTGAGCACCCGGTACTGGATACAGGCTTTGTCGGCGGCTTTTCCCATCTCGCCCCCCAGGGCGTCGATCTCCCGCACCAGGTGGCCCTTGCCCGTGCCGCCGATGGCGGGATTGCAGGGCATATTCCCCACCGCGTCCAGGTTCACCGTGAAGCACAGGGTCTTCAGACCCAGCCGGGCCGAAGCCAAAGCGGCCTCGATGCCCGCGTGGCCCGCCCCGATGACGGCCACGTCAAAGTCTCCGGCGTGATAGTCCATGTGTGTCCCTCCCTTCGTAAGGCTCAGGGGGCGGTCAAGCCTGCCCGTAGACGATCCGGATGGGGGTGTTCACCGCGGCGATGTCCGCCTGGGTATAGGCCCCGCCGAACTCCCCGTCCAGGGTGAAGGGCACCGGTTTGGCGCAGGTGATGAGGAACCGGGAGGAGTGGAGGCCGGTCACGCCGCTGTCCTGGTCGTACTCCTGCCGGGCCAGGGCGTAAATGGCGGCGTTCATCTGAGCCACGGTCTGGGGCATCCGCACAAGCACGGCCTCCAAAAGTCCGTCGTCCAGGCTCACCTCTTCAGCGGGCAGGCCGATCAGGCCGCCCACGGAGACGGTGTTGCTCACCATGACATAGAGGAAATCCCCCTCCAAAACGCCCCCGTCATGCTCCACCCGCAGAGGGTAGCTCTGCAGATTGGCCAGCTCAGAGGCCCCTTTGAGAACGTAGGCCAGGTGGCCGAAAATGTTCTTGAACTGCTGGGGAGTGTTATAGGATACATCGGTAAAGGCCCCCAAGGCGGCCACATAGGTGAAGTACCGCTCGCCCAGCCGGCCAATGTCCACGCTCCGGGGCTCTCCGGAGGCGGCCAGGGCGGCCATCTCCTCCATGCCCTTGGGCAGGCCCAGGTTTCGGGCAAAGTCGTTGGTGGTGCCGGCGGGAATGTAGCCAATGGGGGGCCGGGCGCTCTCAGGCAGCTCCATCAGGCCGGTGATGACCTCGTGGAGGGTGCCGTCCCCACCGCATACGGCGATGCGGTCGTGGTCGGGAGAGAGCTCTCTGGCACACCGGGCAGCGTCGCCGGGGCCCTGGGTGGGGTAGGCGGTGACCAGCTGTCCCGAGCGGGTGAAGGCGTTGAGGATGCCCGCCAGCTTGCCCCGCACCCGGCCCTTCCCGGCGTGGGGGTTATAAATGAAGAGGAGTTTTTCCATGACAGCGGCCTCCGAAAAAGTTTTGGCAGTATTATAGCGCCTTTTTATCAAAAAGAAAAGGGGGGCGGCCGCGGACTTTCCACGCCGCGGCCGCCTCTTTCGTCATACCCGTTCCAGCGTCGCCATGGCGGCGGCTTTTGCCCGCTCCCTGTCCAGGCACTGGCCGGTAAAGTGCTCCAGGGCCAGAATGGCCTGGTGGAGGAGCATCCCCATGCCGTTCATGGTGGGGTGGCCCAGCTCACGGGCCCGCCTGAGCAGCAGGGTCTCCGCGGGGGCGTATATGGCGTCGCACACCGCCGCCCCCTGGGGCAGCGCCTCCAGGAAGGACAGGTCTTTGAACTGGGCAGCCGCGCCCTCCATGCCCAGGGAAGTGCAGTTAATGAGGAGCTGGCTCCGTGCCGCCACCGCCCGGAGGGTCTCCGAACGGAAGTCCGCCGGGGTCATTCGATGGGGGGCCATGGCCCCCAGAGCCTCCGCCTTGGCGATGGTGCGGTTGCAGACGGTAATGGCCGCACCCGCTCCCACCAGGGCCGCCGCCACCGCCTTGGCCGCGCCGCCGGAGCCCAGGAGCATGACCTGCTTTCCCGCCGGGATGACCCCCAGGTCGTCCAGAGCCCGGAGAAAGCCGCCCCCATCGGTATTATAGCCGATCGTCCGCCCCTCCCGGATACACACGGTATTTACCGCCCCGCACAGCCTGGCCAGGTCGTCCAGCTCGTCCATCAAGGGCATCAGGGCCTCCTTGTGGGGCATGGTGGCGTTGAACCCGGCATAGCCGCTGTACTTGGCGCACGCCAGCCACTGGGCACTCTCCCCTCTGGGCACATGCTGGCAGAGGTAGATGTAGTCCAGGCCGAATTCGGATATCATGGCGTTTTGCAGCAGGGGCGAGCGGGAGTGGAGCACCGGGTCGCCGATGACGCAGAGTTTTTTGGTGGTGTTTTGCAGTGTGACCAACATGAAAAGACCCTCTTTCTCTCTCAGACCATGACCGGGGCGGGAACACGGCCGCCATAGAAATCCCGGTCGTACCAGTCGTCCAGCGTCCCACCGGCCCCGGCGGCGGAGAAAAACTCCGTAACGGCCCGGACGGTGGGGGCCACGGAGGCCTCCAGCATTTGGAGCAGGAGGGCCGCCGCCGGCGCGCAGGCCGGGTCGGGCCGGGGGGTGAGAACAGAGCCCCGAAGGGCGGAGAGCTGGGGAAGCCGGCCCAGTCCGTCCGCGGCCCGCTGGATCCAGGTGCCCGCTCCCCTGGTCTGCAGCCGGCACACCCGGCGGAAGGAGGAGAGGGCCTGGCGAAACTGTTCCGGGGTGATGGCGGGACACACCGCCGCTGTGACCGTGGCAAAAAAGTCGTCGGGCAGCCGAAAGGGAGGCAGGGGAGTGCGGCGGAGGGGATCCACGCCTTCGGAGAGCATCAATACCCGATCCAACTCACTTTCGACGGCGCTGTGGGCAAGACCGTGGACGGCCTGCGCGGTGACGAGGGGATGGCAGGCGCTGTCCAGGGCGAAGTGGCACAAAAATCCGGCGGCATAGCTCCCGGCGAAGGGGGCGCCCTCCTCCACCGCCGCCAGCAGCCCCTGCGCCGGGGCGCGGAAGCTGTGGTGATGCAGGTCGATACCGGTCTGCCTGGGCAGATTGGGGAACAGGGGCCGGTAAAAAAACAGCGGGTCAGGGCCTAAGCAGCCGGCCAGGAAGGCGTCCTCCTCCCGGCTCAGGCCGCTTCGAAGCAGGGCGGGCAGGCGGGAGAGCACCCGGCGGCCAAAGACCAGATGGGCATAATAGTTGGGCATGGGTCTCATTCCTTTGCGGTAACAGGGTTTTGTAAAGAGCATTATAACAGTTTGGCGAAAAAAAGGAAAGAGGAAAAAGACGGGGCCGCTCCTCTCCCCCGCCATCGTCTCCTCCGTCCCCGCCAGGCGGCGCAGAGAGAGATGTTCCAGCCCCTCCGTGCCCC
>NZ_CALPCU010000028.1:0-23698 GCF_943193085.1 Vermiculatibacterium agrestimuris
GGCCGCGCTCTTGCGCGGCCCGTCTTTTCGTGATATGCTTCATTCCAAAGGAGGCAGATATCATGACAGAGCTGGAGACTTTGCAGAAGTGGCTGGACGAGAGCCGGCGCGGGGTGTTTTTCGGCGGCGCGGGGGTGTCTACAGAGAGCGGCGTACCCGACTTTCGCAGCGTGGACGGTCTCTATAATCAGAGCTACGACTACCCGCCGGAGACCATCATCAGCCACAGCTTTTTCCTCCGCGATCCGGAGGCGTTTTACCGATTTTACAAGGAAAAGATGCTCTATCTGGACGCCAGGCCCAACACCGCCCATAAAAGGCTTACCCAACTGGAGGCCGCGAACCGGCTGGCGGCGGTGGTCACGCAGAATATCGACGGCCTCCATCAGGCGGCGGGGAGCAAAACGGTCTACGAGCTCCACGGCAGCGTCCACCGCAACTATTGCATGAAGTGCCATAAATCCTTTGACGCCGCCTATGTCAAGCGTGCACAGGGCGTCCCCCGGTGCGATGTCTGCGGCGGTCTGGTAAAGCCCGACGTAGTGCTCTACGAGGAACCCCTGGATGGGGATGTTATGGAAAAGGCGGTCGCGGCCATCGCCGGGGCCGACCTGCTCATCGTGGGCGGCACATCCCTGGCGGTGTACCCGGCGGCGGGCCTTATCAACTACTACCGGGGCCACCGGCTGGTACTCATCAATAAAACGCCTACGCCCTACGACAGCCGGGCTGACCTGATCCTCACCGGCAAGATCGGTGCGCTTTTGGAACAGATCCGGGTATAAAAGGAACGCCGGGAGCGGCTGCTCCCGGCGTTTTTTGTATCAGTTGAACCTGCCGTCCATCTCAGGGATATGGAAAAAGGTATAATTGCCGCTGGCCAGCAGCTCCTCCTTCTGGTTGGTAACGTCCACATTCACATAGCAGGTGGTCTGGCCCCGGCGGCGCACCGTCCCCTTGGCCCTGACCGTGTCGCCCGGAAGCGCGCTGTGGAGGAAAGTAAAGCTGCTGGAAAGAGTAACATAGACCCGGCCGTCGGTGTGGGCGGCGGCGCCGCCGGCGCTGTCCGCCAAGGTGAACAGCGCGCCTCCATGGACAAGGCCCAAGGGATTCAGACTGCCCTCATAGACCTTGAGCTCCATCTGGGCCCAGTCCTCCCCCGCGTCCACAAACTCCATATGATTGATCTGCAGGAAGGGATTGTCATGAAAGTGCTGAAGAAGTCCTTCTTTATCTACCACGATTCTCTTACTCCTTCTTGTATGTATTGTTTTTATTATATCCTTAAATGGCCGGAAGCGCAATATTGACAAGAAAGAAAAAATAGGGTATCCTACTAAAAGTGTGAAAACACGGCATGGAGCGGTATCGAAGTGGTCATAACGGGACTGACTCGAAATCAGTTGACGGGCAACCGTCCGTGGGTTCGAATCCCACCCGCTCCGCCAAAGAGAGGCTAAGATCTTATGATCTTAGCCTCTCTTTCTCTATTTTGGGGAGAGGGAGCAAACCTTCCCTACCCCAGCATCACATCCAGAAGCATCATCACCGCAAAGCCGACGACGATGCCCATGGTGGCAAAGTAGGGATGGATCTTTTGATTTTGCTGGCACTCCGGGATCAGCTCGTGGACGGCCACCAGGATCATTGCCCCGGCGGCAAAGGCCAGCGCGAAGGGCAAAAAGGCCTCCACATACACCACCATAAGCGCCCCGAAAACGCCGGCGATGGGCTCCACCATACCGGAGGCCTGACCGATAAGAAAACTCTTCCCCCGGGAACAGCCCTCCCGCCGCAGAGGAAGGGACACCGCCGCACCCTCCGGGAAATTTTGAAGACCGATGCCCACGGCGATGGTCACCGCCCCCATGAGGGCCTCCGGGTTCCCGCCGTTGTGGAGGGCGCCGAAGGCCACGCCTACCGCCATCCCCTCCGGGATATTGTGGAGGGTGATGGACAGTACCAGCATCATGATGCGGTTAAACCGTCCCCCCTCCTCCGGAACGCTGTCCGCCTTGCGGCGGGCATAGCTCACCAGCTTATCTGACACCCACATGAACACTGCTCCGCACAGGAACCCACAAGTCACCACCAGCCAGGCCGGCACATTTAAGTAAGCCTCCGCCCGTTCTATAGCGGGCTGGAGCAGCGACCAAAAGCTGGCGGCGATCATCACTCCCGCGGCGAAACCCAGCATAAGGTTCATTGCTTTTTGGTTGGTATGTTTGAACAATATGACCGTTCCAGCGCCTAACGCCGTAACGAACCAAGTCCCCAATGTAGCAATGAGGGCCATAATGACAACATTATTCACGGAATCACCTCACCCTAATCTATGACGGGAGACAGGGGCGGGTGACGGTGCCCAGCGTACGCCGGACAGCGCGCAAAAAGACCCAGGGCCAAGCCCTGGGTCTTTTTCGTTCCATAGGATCCTCTTACTTGGCGTAAGCGGCGGCCTGTTCACCGGCGATCTTGCCGAAAACGGTGAAGTCGGCCACAGCGTTGCCGCCCAGACGGTTGGCGCCGTGGACGCCGCCGGTGACCTCGCCGGCGGCGAAGAGGCCGGGGATCACATTGCCGTCAGTGCCCAGGACTTCCGTGGAGGTGTTGATCTTCACACCGCCCATGGTGTGGTGGACGCCGGGGGCGATCTGGATGGCGTAGAAGGGCGCGCTGTCCAGGGGATTGGCGAAGCTGGTGCGGCCGAACTCCTCGTCCTTGCCGGCCGCCACGCAGGCGTTCCACTTCTCCATGGTCTCGGGAAGCACATCCTCGGGCACGCCCATGGCCTTGGCCAGGTCGGCGTAGGTGTCGCCCTGAACGGTGAAGCCCTTCTTGATGTAGCCGGCGATGACGCTGGAGGCGTCCACCATCTTCTGATCCACCACCAGCCAGGCGTTGCCGCCCGTCTGAGCCAGCTCAGCGGCGGAGACGGCATCACGGGTGCCCACCTCGTCGCAGAAGCGCAGGCCCTCGGCATTGACCAGAATGGCGCCGTCGCCGCGCAGACCCTCGGTGATCAGAGCGGAGGTGTTCTGCTCCACAGTGGGATGGATCTGGATCTGATCCATGTCCACAGTGGCAGCTCCCACGGCCTCGGCCATCTTGATGCCGTCGCCGGTGCAGCCGGGCGCGTTGGTGGTGACAAAGCCGTCCAGCTCAGGCTTGAGCTCGGCCACCATCTTCAGGTTGGCGCCGAAGCCGCCGCAGGCCAGGACGACGCTCTTGGCGTTGACGGTATAGCCCTCGGCCTTCACGCCCACGGCCTTGCCGCCGTCCATGAGGATCTCGGTCACAGGGGCGTTGAAGATGATCTCCACGCCGTTGTCGGCGCAGGCCTTCTCCAGAATGGGAACGATGTAACCGCCGACAGAGACGGTCTTGCCCTCGGCGTCCACGGGGCGGTGGATCCGCTTGACGGACGCGCCGCCGAAGGAGCCCACATTGTGCAGCTCGGCGCCGATACCGTCCAGCCAGTCGATGGCGGCGGCAGAATTATTGGCCAGGGCGCTGACAAGCTCCTTGTCATTGATCCCCTTGCCGCCCACCATGGTGTCCAGAATGAACAGGTTCACGCTGTCGAAGTAGCCGTTGGAGCCGGCGGCCTTCCAGTCGTCATACTCCTTCTGGACAGTCGCCACCAGGTCACTGAGCTCGGGGTAGGTCTCGGCGGCAGAGCCGAGGGTCTTCTCCACACCGGCGTTCTCGGTGAACTCGTTGGTGTCCTGCCACTCGGTCTTGGCGGCGTTCATGCCGCCGGTGGCTTTGACGGAGTTGCCGCCCACCATGGCGGTCTTCTCCAGGATGACGACCTTCTTGCCGGCCTGGGCGGCGGCAATGGCGGCGGTCATGCCGGCGCCGCCGGCGCCCACGACCACCACGTCCACATCCATAGTCTGCTCCTCGCCGTTGCCGCCTTCAACTTTGGAGTTAAAGTTGGCCACATCGGCCCCGGCCGCCGTCAGAGCGGCCTCCACGGCGCCCAGGAAGCCGTCGGAAGCCAGGGTGGCGCCGCTGATGGCGTCCAGGTTGATGGTCTGGTCGTTCAGAATGGAAGTCGTCAGCAGCTCAATGGCCTTGCCGCCGATCTCCGGGGTCTCATTGCTCTCGGTCACGTCGATCTTCTCGATCTTGCTCTTGTCCGCGGACAGAGTGACCTCCACCTTGATAGCGCCGCCGTAGCCGCTGCCCTCGCCAACGCCGGTGACGGCGTCCGCAGGCGCGGGGCTTTCCTTGCCCTCGTTGCTGCACGCAGCCAAGCCACAGATCATGGCCGCGGCCAGCAGCAGAGCGCCTAGTCTCTTCTTCATATTGTTCCTCTCCTTAAGTTTTGATTTGTATTGGGATTTTTCTCCCGAACAATGTGGTATTATAGCACCATGTTTTGGAATACGCAATAAAATTTGATAAAAAATTCACATTTTTCTGGCCATGTCAAAAAGGACCTCCCCTGCCGCAGGCAGAGAAGACCCTTTTTCCCATTATTCCATTATGTCGGCTGGAACCGCCCCTCCAGCCCGGAAGTCCAGGTCACCTCGTCCTCCCGTGTGACAAAGATGGCCTCGATCCCATCCAGGCTCTCAATGAAAGCAGTTCCCTTTTCCAAGCCCATGGCAAACACCGCGGTAGATAGCGTATCGGCGTCAAAGGCATCCGGGGCAATGATGGAAACGCCGGCCAGCTCATTCTGCACCGGCCAGCCGGTGGCGGTATCCAGAATATGGTGATAGCGCACTCCGTCCAGATCAAAGCCCCGCTCATAGATGCCGCTGGTGACCACAGCCTGATCCCTTACGGGCACAGCGCCCACCACGGCCTGCTGCTGAAGGCCCCGGGGATCCTGTATGCCAATATTCCAGTCGGTGCCATCGGGCTTACCGCCGATGGCCAGTACATTCCCGCCAAAGTTCAGAAAACCGCTCTCCACGCCCCGCTGCCGCATAAAATCGGCAATGCGGTCGGTGATATAGCCCTTGGCAATGGCCCCCAGGTCGATGGTGACGCCGGCGGGAAGCAGGACTCCCTCCTCGTCCATGTCGATCTGGGCCCAACCCACTTTCTCGGCGGCCTGGGCCAAGGCGGTCTCGTCAGGAAGGCGCCCCATCCCCTCCCCTGTGAAATCCCACAGGTCTACGCAGGCGCCGATGGTAATGTCAAAAGCTCCTTCAGAAAGGGCGGAGTACTCCAGCGCCTTTTCCAGGATCTCCCGGGTCTCGGGACTGACCTGGATCCGCTTTCCTCCCGCGTGGTTCAGATTCCAGACGTCAGAGCCCTCCACTGTCTTGCTCAGCAAGTCCTCATACCGCTGACATTCCGCCTGGGCGTCGGAGAGAAGCGTCTCGTCATCGGTGTAGATGTTCATGGTCACCACAGTGTCGAAGAAAAACGCCACCTGGCTTTTGGGCTCGGCCGGCGCAGTGGTGACGCGCGGAGCCACGGCAGGACCGCCGCCGCAGCCGGTCAGCGCCAGGGCCAGGGCCAATCCCCATATCAGCTTTTTTCTCATCCCTGTCCCTCCGCGCCGGGAAGCCGCAGCACCCGCACGATCTGCCGCCCGGCAATACCGGTGATGATGCCGGTGACTACGGCCGAGATCATCAGGGGAAAGACATAGAACAACAGCCCCGGCGTCTCCATAATGAGCGCGGCCACCAGGATCTGGCCCACGTTGTGGAATATCGCGCCTACCACCGACACGCCCACGATGGAGACGCTGTCCCGGCCCAGCTTTTTCACCAAAAGCATCATAACAAGGCTCAGAACGCCGCCACCCATACTATAAAAGAACGCCGCCGCCAGATTGCCCGACATAAAGCCGGTAAGCACCACCTTCATCAGCATCAGAAGCACCGCATACCTTGCCCCCAACAGATAGATGGCGTAGAGCAGCACTGTGTTGGCCAGTCCCAGCTTGATCCCCGGAGGCAGCGCCATCACAGCGGCGAGGAGGTTTTCCATATAGCCAAGCACCACCGCCGCCGCCGAGAGCAGGGCCAAACGGGTCAGCCGCTGGGTGGTGAACCGAGAAGAGGTTCGCTCCATATTACTCCCCGCCCTCCAATACCAGCTCCACCGTCACCTGGTTGGGCAGACAGACGATCCATTGCCGCAGGCCGCGCCGCTCATAATTCTCCATGGACATCTCCCCCTGGTAGACGCACTGCTTGTCCGGGCAGGTGGAGTCCATCATCCGGATGGCGCCGTCCTTGACCTCGATGTGGTTGACCACGCCGCTGCCCTGGTCGACCTCGATGACCTGATCCTCGTTCAGGGCCACCTCCTGATAAAGGTCGGCGCCCACATAGATCCGGGCATGTTCCACCACCGCGTTCCGACCGCTCAGCCAAACTGCCAGCATGCCGGCAGCGGCGATCAAAAGGGCCGCCAGAATGATCAGCACATCCTTCTTTTTCATCAGGCCAGTCTCATTTTCAGCCATGCTTTTGTTTCCTTTCCGTAAGTAGACGCTCCGCCGGTCTGCATCTGGAAGAAAAGGGCCGCCTATAGGCGGCCCTCCCTTTTGGTGCCGGTGGTGGGACTCGAACCCACACGGGGGATTAGCCCAACGGATTTTGAGTCCGTCACGTCTACCAATTCCATCACACCGGCATATTTTCTGTTCGGCTTTTTATTATACAGACTTTTTCCCTGAAGTGCAAGAGATTTTTTTCGCGCCGGCTCTCCACAACCTCTTGACAAAACCCTCCCGCTGGTGTACAATATTTCCATTGTAAAGTCATTCGACTTTACATTTCGTCACCAGGGAGGGATCCTCGTGAAAAACCAGGCTTACCGCATGGCACTGCTGTATGATTTCTACGGCGACATGCTCACCGACCGGCAAAAGGAGTTTTACGACCTTTATTATAATGAAGACCTCTCTCTCAGTGAGATCGCGGAGAATTACAGCATCTCCCGCCAGGGTGTCCGGGACGTGATCGTCCGGGCGGAGGCCACCCTCACCGAGCTGGAGGACAAGACGGGGATCATCCGCCGCTTCCACGTGATGCAGGACGAGCTCCGGGGCCTGTTGGCCGATGTGGATGCCATCGCCCAGCGCAATGCCGCCCAATATCGGGACGACGAGATCGAGGCGCTGACCGAGCGCATCTCCTCCGTGCTGAACAAGCTCAAGCAGGAGTGAGCCATGGCCTTTGAGGGACTGACTGAAAAGCTCTCCAACGCCTTCAAAAAGCTCCGGGGCAAAGGCCGCCTCACCGAGGCCGACGTGAAGGAGGCCATGCGGGAGATCCGTATGGCCCTGCTGGAGGCCGACGTGAGCTATAAGGTGGTCAAGGATTTTGTGGCCAAGGTGTCGGAGCGGGCCGTGGGCGCCGACGTGCTGGAGGCCCTCTCCCCCGCCCAGATGATCGTCAAGATCGTCAACGAGGAGCTCACCGAGCTCATGGGGGGCGAAGACGCCAAGCTGACCATCTCCTCCAAGCCCCCCACAGTCGTGATGATGGTGGGCCTTCAGGGCGCGGGCAAGACCACCAACGCCGCCAAGCTGGCAGGGCTGATGAAAAAGCAGGGCAAGCGGCCTCTTCTGGCGGCCTGCGACGTATACCGCCCCGCCGCCATCCAGCAGTTGGAGGTGGTGGGCGCCCAGCTGGATATCCCCGTGTTTCAGATGGGGCAGATCGACCCGGTGGACATCGCCTGCGCCGCCGTGGAGCACGCCAAAAAGCACGGCAATGACCTGGTGTTTCTGGACACCGCCGGGCGGCTCCACGTGGACGAGGAGCTGATGGCGGAGCTGCAGAACATCAAGGCCGCCGTCTCTCCCGACGAGATATTGCTGGTGGTAGACGCCATGATCGGCCAGGACGCGGTGAACGCCGCCAAGGCCTTTGACGACGCGCTGGATCTGACGGGCGTGATGCTCACCAAGCTGGACGGCGACGCCCGGGGCGGAGCGGCCCTCTCCATCAAGGCAGTGACCGGCAAGCCCATCAAGTTCGCGGGCACCGGAGAAAAGCTGGAGCAGGTGGAGATCTTCCACCCTGACCGGATGGCAAGCCGTATCCTGGGCATGGGAGACGTCCTCTCTCTTATCGAAAAGGCCCAGGAAAACTTCGATTTGAAGAAGGCCCAGGAACTGGAGCAGAAGCTGCGCAAGAATAAGTTCACCCTCACCGACCTCTACGACCAGTTGGTGCAGATGAAAAATATGGGCTCCCTCAGCGACCTTGCGGGGATGCTCCCCGGCATCGACGCTAAGGCCCTGGAGGGCGCCAACATGGACGATTCGGCCCTGGGCCGTACCGAGGCCATCATTCTCTCCATGACCCCCCAGGAGCGGGAGAACCCGGATGTGCTCAACAACAGCAGAAAAAAGCGCATCGCCGCCGGGGCGGGCGTGGGCGTGGTGGATGTGAACCGACTGCTCAAGCAGTTTGAGGCCATGCGCCAGATGACCAAGCAGATGAGCGACCCCCGGATGCGAAAGCTGGCCAAAAAGGGCCGCCTGCCCGGTATGGGCGGCATGGGTATGGGGCGAGGCTTTCCCTTCTAAACTACGTTGGTAAGCGCCGGAGCCCGGCGTTTCCAGATATACGAACGATAATTCTATGGAGGTGAAAATAAAATGGTCAAAATTCGTCTGCGCCGTATGGGCGCTAAGAAGGCTCCCTTCTACCGCATTGTGGTGGCGGACTCCCGCTATCCCCGTGACGGCCGCTTCATCGAGGAGATCGGCACCTACGACCCCACCGCCGACCCCGCTCAGCTGAAGGTGGACGCCGAGCGCGCCCAGGCCTGGATCAAGACCGGTGCTCAGCCCACTGAGACAGTGAAGGCTCTGCTGAAAAAAGCCGGCGCTATCTAAAAGGGAGGACAACACCAGATGAAAGAGCTCCTCACCTACATCGCCCAGAACCTGGTGGACAACCCCGATCAGGTGGAGGTCACCGAGCACGTGGGCGAGAGCGAGACCACCCTGGAGCTGCGGGTCGCCAGCGAGGATATGGGTAAGGTGATCGGCCGTCAGGGCCGCATTGCCAAGTGGATCCGTGTCCTCATGCGCTCCGTGGGTCAGCGGAAGGGTACACGGGTCTCGGTCGAGATCAGCGATTGAGTGAAAACGGCGGGGCTTCCCCCGCCGTTTTTTCATTTCCACCATAAGATTGGAGCGCGTTATGGACTACCGCTATCTGGATATGAACGCCTATCCCCGCAAGGCGCATTTTGACTATTTCAGCGCCATGGCCTACCCTTATGTGGGCCTCACCGCGGAGGTGGACATCACCGATTTCCTCCCCCAGGTCAGGGCGGCCGGCCTTCCCCTGTTCCTCTCTCTGTGCTACTGCGTCAGCCAGGCCGCTAACCGTGTGCTCCAGCTGCGTCAGCGCATTTTGGAGGGGAGGGTCGTGGAATTTGACCGATGCCAGACCTCCCACACCGTGGCTTTGGAGGACGGGACATACTGCTATTGTGCGTTGGACAGCGGCCGGCCCTTCTTCGACTATCTGTCCTATGCTGTCCAGGCCCAGGAGCGGGCCATGGCCCGGGGCGGCATTGAGGAGAGTGAAGAAGAGGCCCTGGACAAGCTGTTCATCTCCACCCTGCCCTGGCTCTCCTTCACCGGCCTTGTCCAGCCCGTCCCCTCCCCCGCCGACAGCAATCCCCGCATTACCTGGGGAAAGTATCACACTGCCGAGGGCCGGACGCTGCTGCCCCTCTCTATCCTCTGCCACCACGCGCTGGTGGACGGCGTCCATATTGCCGCTTTTTACTCCGCGCTGGCTGAGCAGCTCGCCGCTGTGAGCGGACTCATCCGTCAGCGGGAAACAGCGCACACCTAAAAGGAGCTTTTCTATGAAAAACCAATTTTTAGAGGCCGGACAGATCGTCAATACCCACGGGATCAAGGGCGAGGTGAAGATCATGCCCTGGGCGGATTCTCCGGAGTTCCTGTGCGCCTTCGACACCCTCTATATGGACGGCAAGCCCGTCAAGCTCCTCGCCGCCCGCCCCCACAAAACCATGGTGCTGGCCGCCCTGGAGGGGGTTGATACAGTGGAGAAGGCCATGAAGCTCAAGGGCAAAGTCCTCTCCATCGACCGTACTGGCGTAACGCTGCCCGACGGCCGGCACTTTCTGGCCGACCTCATGGGCCTCAGGGTGCTGGACGCCGCCTCTGGAGAGGAGCTGGGCGTCATTGCCGACATCCTCACACCGCCCGCCCACGAGGTCTATGTGGTCAGGGGCAAGGGCAAGGAGTACATGATCCCCGCGGTGGACGCCTTCCTGGCGGAGACCAATGTGGAGGACGGTTATATTAAGGTCAACCTCATCGAAGGGATGGAGAGCTGATGTACCGCATCGACATTTTGACCCTGTTTGACATGACGGTGGGGGATGTGCTCTCCGAATCCATTCTGGGCCGGGCCCAGGAGCGGGACTTTTTGCGCATTGAGACCCACCAGATCCGGGACTACACCCTCAACAAGCAGAAGCAGGTGGACGACTATCCCTACGGGGGCGGCCGGGGGGCGGTGATGCAGGCCGACCCCCTCTACCAGTGCTGGAAGCACGTGGTGGATTCCTTCGGCCCCGGCCGCACCATCTACTTCTCCCCCGCCGGAACCACCTTCCGGCAAGCGGATGCCAAGCGCCTGGCGGCGGATTACGACCACCTGATCCTGGTCTGCGGCCACTACGAGGGCATCGACGAGCGCTTCATCGAGGCGTATGTGGATGAGGAGATCTCCCTGGGAGATTTTGTCCTCACCGGCGGGGAGATCCCCGCTATGGCGGTGGCCGACGCGGTGAGCCGGCTGGTGCCGGGCGTGCTCCCCGATCCCGAGTGCTTTGAAAACGAGAGCCACTGGAACGGTCTGCTGGAATATCCTCAATATTCCCGCCCCGAGGAGTGGCACGGCAGGAAGGTGCCCTCCATCCTTCTCTCCGGCAACCACGCCCTCATTGAAAGGTGGCGGCGCAAGCAGGCCATCCTGCGGACAAAACGGCGCAGGCCGGATATGTATGAAAAGCTGGACTTGTCCTCCACGAAGGAGGATATCAAGCTGATGGGAGAGCTGCGGGAGGAATATCCGGAGGACTTTCCCCGCTGACCCCAAAACGGTGCGGAAGCCCTGAGCTTCCGCACTTTTTCTGTTTCGAGCCCGTTCCCCCCCGCTTTCCCTTTACTTTTCCTTTTCAATGTGTTATAATCCGAATGTAATTTCAAATATTAGATTCGGAGATACATTTTATGAGTTTCAAAATTATTGTGGACAGCTGCTGCGACCTCACCGCTCCTCAGTTCCATCAGGGGCCTTTCCTGCGGGTACCGCTGACCATCTCGCTGGCTGGGGAGGACATCGTAGACGACCACACCTTTGACCAGACCCATCTTTTGCTCCTTATGCGGGAGAACGACCAGCCCCCCAAGACGGCCTGTCCCTCCCCCGCCCAGTATCTGGATGCCTTTGACCAGGCCCAGGCCGACGACCTCTATGTGGTCACCCTCTCCGCCCTCCTCTCCGGCTCCCACAATTCCGCCGCCCAGGCCCGGGCCATCTGGCTGGAGGAGCACCCCAAGAGCAACGTGCACATCTTCAACTCCTGCTCCGCCGCCGCGGGAGAGGTCTGTGTGGCTATGAAGCTCCTGGAGCTGGCGGGCTCGGGCCGGGACTTCCAGACCGTGGTCAACGAGACCTCCAGATATATCTCCTCCATGACCACTTATTTTGTACTGGAAAACCTGGATCACCTGCGCAAAAACGGCCGCCTCACCGGGGCGCTGTCCCTGGTGACCGAGGCCCTGCGCATCAAGCTTCTCATGGGGGCCACCCCTGAAGGGGAGATCAAAAAGGTGGGCCAGGCCCTGTCGGTGAAGCAGGCGCTGAGCCGGATGGTGGCGCTGATGGCCGCCGATCCGGGCCACGTGGGCAAGACCCTCTCCATCGTCCACTGCAACAACGCGGAGCGGGCCTTCTACGTGCTGGAGCAGGTGAAAAAATCCTGCCACTTCAAGGATATCCTGATCTCTGACGCCCGGGGCGTCACCACGGTATACGCCAACGACGGCGGCGTGGTGGTGGCATTTTAAGAGAAAAAAAGAGGCCCGGTATCTTCGCGATACCGGGCCTCTTTTTTTCGTTTTACTCCGCCTTGGGGGATTCCTCAGCGGGAGCGGCGGGGGCGGTCTCCTCCGCCTTGGGCGCCTCCTGCACGGCAGGAGCGGCCTCCACAGGCTTGGCCTCCTCCACCGGGGCGGTGGCAGGCTTGGCCTCAGCCACGGGCGCGGCGGGGGCGGCGGGAGCCGCCGGCTTGGCCGGCGCGGGCTTCTTCTCCGGCACCACACCGTCCACGGTGATCAGGCCGCGGGGGCACTTCTGGGCGCAGATCCCACAGCCGATACACTTGTCATAGTCGATCTTGGCCAGGAAGTTGTCCATGGTAATGGCCTCTTTGGGGCAGGCCTTGGCGCACAGGGAGCAGCCGATACAGCCGTTGGTGCAGACCTTGGTGACCACGGGGCCCTTGGCGTGAGAGGAACAGGGAATGGCCACGTGCCGCTTGGTCTTGTAGGGCTCCAGCGCGATGATGTGGCGGGGGCAGACGTCCACGCACTTGGAACAGGCCTTGCACTTATCCTCGTCCACCACGGCCACGCCATTGATGACGTGGATGGCGTCAAAGGGGCAGACCTTTTCACAGGTGCCCATGCCCAGACAGCCATAGTCACAGCCCAGAGGGCCGCCGCCGGGCAGCCGGGAGGCCGCCAGGCAGTCCTTCACGCCCACATAGTTATACTTGGTGTGATCCACACCGCAGCCGGTGCAGCGCACGGCGGCGACCTGTCTTACCGTCTCGCCGGCGGACACGCCCATGATCTCAGCGATCTGGTTGGCCACAGCCTCGCCGCCGGCAGCGCAGGCATTGACAGGGGCGTTCCCTGCCACCACGGCGGCGGCATAGCCGGCGCAGCCGGGAAAGCCGCAGCCACCGCAGTTGGCGCCGGGCAGACACCCCACGATGGCCTCCTCCCGGGGATCCTTCTCCACGGCGAAGACCTTAGCGGCAAAAGCCAGGATGGCGCCGAACACCGCGCCCATCACCAGCAGCACCGCCACAGCATAAACAATAGTCATCATTGATTTTTCCTCCTTACCCGAAAAGCTTCAGGCCGGAGAACCCACCAAAGCTCAGCGCCAGCAGGCCGGCGGTGACCAAGGCAATGGGAAAGCCCTCAAAGGCCTTGGGGCACTCGGAATACTCCAGCTTCTCCCGCACGGCGGCAAAGAGATAGATGGCCAGCAGGAAGCCCAGGCCGCCGGTGACGCCATAGACCACGCTCTCCACAAAGCCATAGGTGTTCTGGGTGTTCTGGAGCACCACGCCCAGCACCGCGCAGTTGGTGGTGATGAGGGGCAGGTATACACCCAGGGCGGTGTACAGAGAGGGCATGGACTTCTGGAGGAACATCTCAATAAACTGCACCAGGGAGGCGATGACCAGGATGTAGACGATGGTCTGCATGAACACCAGGCCAGCCGGCTCCAGGACGAAGTGGTTGATGGGCCAGCACACGGCGGAGGCCAGGCCCATGACGAAGGTCACGGCCAGGCCCATGCCCGAGGCGGTATCCGTGGACTTGGACACGCCCATAAAGGGGCAGATGCCCAGGAACTGGGAGAAGATAAAGTTGTTGATCAGGATGGCGCCAAGGGCAATGGTGATCAGATTCTTCCAATCCATTATTTGGCCACCTCCTCTTTCTTTTCAGCCTTTTTGGGCTTATTCAGGAAATACTGCATGGCGGCGATGACGCAGGCCAGAGTCAGGAAGCCGCCCACAGGGCGGGACAGGCCGGCGATGGCAAACTCCGCGGGAAACACGGTGATACCCTTCGCGCCCTCGCCCAACAGGCCGCCGCCAAAGGTGCCGCCGCCCAGGAACTCCCGGACAACACACATGATAATGAGGATCACGGTGTAGCCCAGGCCCTGGAAGACGCCGTCCAGCGCGGAGGCGGCGATGCTGTTCTTGGAGGCAAAGGACTCCGCCCGGCCCAGGATGATGCAGTTGACCACGATCAGGGGAATGAACACACCCAGGCTGGCGGAAAGCTCCTTCAAATACGCCTTCAGGAACAGGTCTACCACCGTGACGAAGGTGGCGATGACCACGATGAAGCAGGCAATGCGGATCTTGTTGGGAATGATCTTCCGCAGTGCGGCAATGAAGATATTGGAGAGGGTCAGGATCACCAGCACGGAAATGCCCATGCCGACGCCGTTGAAGAGGCTGGTGGTGATGGCCATGACCGAGCACATGCCCAACAGCTGGACTGTGACCGGGTTCTGGGTGATCAGGCCCTCTTTGAACTGCTGTTTTACATTCATGTCACTGCCTCCTTAATTCAGCTCGGCCGCAGCGGCCAGAGCGGCGGTGACGCCGGCGGACACGCCCCGGGAGGTAATGGTGGCACCGGAGATGGAGGTGATCTCGCCGCCGTCCTTATCCACCTTCACCGTGCCGGACTTGCCCACATACTGGGCCCGCCAGGAGGCGTCCTCCTTGGCCACCGCGCCCAGGCCGGAGGTCTCGGCGCTGTCCAGCACCTCCACGCCGGAGACGGTGCCGTCAGCGTTCACACCCACCATAAGAGACAGGGTGCCGGAGAAGGAGTTGGCCGCGCAGTCCACCTCGATCACGTAGCCGGCGTCCCCGGCCTTGTAGGCGGAGAGGATGGCGGCGTCGGCGCCGGTGTAGTCCACCTCTTCGTAGTCGTCAGAGGCCAGCACCAGCTGCATGGCGGTCATCTTATCGCCCAGCTGGTTCATCTTGATCGCGTCGGCAGTCAGCATATAGACCCCGCCCAGCACCAGGGCGCAGACGGCGCAGATGGCGCCCAGGGTGAGGGTCAGCCTGCCCATGGAGGAGTCGTCCTTCTTCTTCTCATGGCTCCGGGGCTTCTTGGTAACAGCTTCACTCATGCCTTCGCCCCTCCTTTCTTCGCGGCTTTGGCGGCCTTCCGATCTTCCTTGGTGACGCCGAAGCGGCTGGGACGGGTATACTTCTCAATGATGGGCGTGCAGATGTTCATCAGCAGGATGGCATAGCTGACGCCCTCGGGATAGCCGCCGAAGTAGCGGATAAAGAAGGTCAGCAGACCGCAGCCCAGGCCGAAAATGATCTCGCCCTTGGGGGTGCAGGGGCTGGTGACGTAATCGGTCGCCATGAAGATCGCGCCCAGCAGCAGGCCGCCGCCGAAGAGCTGCGCGAGCATCCACTCAAGGTTGGGATTGCCCTTGGTGAAGATGACGCTCAGCACCGCCATGGTGACGATGTAGGCGCCGGGGATACGGATGTGGATAACGCCCCGCCACAGCAGGTACACACCGCCGGCCAGCAGGGCCACGGCAGAGACCTCGCCGATACAGCCGGGGACAGTGCCCAGAAACAGATCCTGCAGCGTGGAACCCGCATCGCCCAGCCAGGGCAGCGTGGCAGCGGCCACAGTGGAACCGTGCATGGTGCCCATGGGGGTGGCGCAGGAGACCGCGTCGGCCACCTTGTCAGTGATGCCCACCCACTCACCGGGCTTGGCCCAGGTGGTCATGAGGCTGGGATAGGACAGCATCAGGAATGCACGTCCGGCCAGGGCGGGATTCAGGAAGTTCTTGCCCAAGCCGCCGAAGAGCTGCTTGACCACAAACATGGCGAAGAAGTCGCCGATGAGGATACACCAGTAGGGCAGCCACACCGGGCACACAAAGGCCAGCAGCACGCCGGTCACGGCGGCGGACAGGTCTCCCCCGGTCTGGGGCTTCTTCAGCAGGAAGCGGTAGAGCCACTCAAAAAACTCACAGCCCACCACGCTCACGGCAGTGAGCAGCAGCGCCCGGGGGCCAAAGACATACACGGCCACGCACAGGGCGGGCACCAGGGCGATGAGCACGTCCATCATGAGAGAGCGGGTGCTCACCGGAGAGTTGACATGGGGCGAGGACGCGACTGTCAGCTTCAGTTCTTTCTTTTCATTCATGCTTTGGCCGCCTCCTTTTTAGCCTCGGCGGCGGCGCGGGCCTTGGCCTGCTCGTCGCGGATGGCAAATTTCGCCGTGCGGAAGGACTGGACAAGGGGCAAACGGGCCGGACAGATGTAGTTGCAGGAGCCGCACTCGATGCAGTCCATCACCCGCAGCTGCTCCACCTCAGACCACAGCCGCTTGTTCACCCGCATGCGCATGAACAGCGGGGTCAGACGCATGGGACAGGCGTCCACGCACTTGCCGCAGCGGATACAGGTCTGGGCGGGATCCTCCTCGGCCACCTCATCCTTCGTCAGGGAGAGGATGCAGTTGGTGGACTTCATCATGGGCACGTCCAGGTCGTAGATGGGGTTGCCCATCATGGGGCCGCCGTAGAGCACCCGGTCGGGATCCACCTTGAAGCCGCCGGCCATCTTGATGAGATGGCTGACAGGGGTGCCCACCGGCGCCATGACGTTCATGGGCTCGGCAACGGCGCCGCCGGTGAGGGTGACGCCCCGGCGGGTCAAAGGCTTGCCCTCGGTGACTGCGTCCCAGACGGCGGCGGCGGTGGCCACATTGCACACCACGCACTGCACATCGGCGGGCAGCTTGCCGGGAGGCACCTGACGGCCGGTGATCATCTGGATGAGCTGCTTCTCAGCACCCTGGGGATAACGGGTCTTCAGGCCCTCGATGTGCACATCGCCGGCTTCGCCCACAAGGGCCTTCAAATGCTCGATGGCGTCGGGCTTGTTCAGCTCGATGCCGATGGTGGCCTCCTTCAGGCCCACCGCCTTGGCCAGCAGCCGGGCGCCGCCGATGACGGCCTCGCCCCGCTCCAGCATGAGCCGGTGGTCGGAGGTGATATAGGGCTCACACTCCGCGCCGTTGAGGATCACAGTGTCCACCTTGCCGACTGCGCCGGAGAGCTTGACGTGGGTGGGGAAGCCCGCGCCGCCCATACCGGTGATACCGGCATTCTTGACGATCTCAATGATCTCCGCCCCGGTCAACGCTTCCACGTTCTCCCGGCGCTTGATGGCGGGATCTGGGGTGTCCTGGAAATCGTTTTCGATGACCACAGACATCATCATTCCGCCGCCGCCGTAGGGCCTGGGCTCCACGGCCACTACCTTGCCGGACACACTGGCGTGGATGGGCGCGCCCAGACCGGCGGTCTCGCCGATGAGCGTGCCGACCTTCACCTCGTCCCCTGCCGCCACAACGGGCTTGCAGGGAGCGCCCACGTGCATGGCCATGGGGATGACCACCTGGGCAGGCGCCTCCGCCATGGGTGCGGTGGCCTTGTGCTCGGTCAGATCCTTGTGCTCGGCGGGATGTACTCCGCCGAAAAACTGATGCAACATAGCCTCACCTCAATTTTCTCGCTTTCTCTTCCCCAGTGGAACTTTACAAACATTTATATTATAGTGGAGGTTTTCCCAAAAGTCCAGCCCCAAAGCGGTAAAAAAATGATGGAATTTTTATTTTAGACTCCCAGTTTAGTTTTTCCCTCCCTTTCCGCTCTATCACTTGACAAATCTGCTTCCGGGAAGTATGATACCTTCAATTGACAAGGAGGATCAGAGCCATGCGAATGACCTGCGCGCAAATCATCATGGAGTGCCTGCTGGAGCAGGGTGTGGATACCGTTTTCGGCTACCCCGGCGGCACGATCCTGAACGTATACGACGAGATGGAGCTCCACGGCTATAAAGATAAGATCCGCCATATCCTCACCGCCCATGAGCAGGGCGCCTGCCACGCCGCCGACGGCTACGCCCGCTCCACCGGCAAGGTGGGCGTGTGCTTTTCCACCTCCGGCCCCGGGGCCACTAACCTGACCACCGGCATTGCCACCGCCTATATGGACTCCTCCCCCATCGTGTGTATCACCTGCAACGTCAGTGAGAGCCTCATCGGCAAGGACTCCTTCCAGGAGGTGGATATCACCGGCATCACCATGCCCATCACCAAATGCAACTTCCTGGTGCGCTCTCCCGAGGAGCTGGCCGACGTGATCCGGGAGGCCTTCGCCATCGCCCGTTCGGGCCGGCCCGGGCCGGTGCTCATCGACATTCCCAAGAACATCACCGCCGCCGTGGCGGAATATGAGCCACTGCCTGTGGAGCAGCACGCCGCCCACGGCCGTCTGGCGGCCATGCTCCGCCGCTCCAGTCACGACCTGAAAACCCCGGAGCCCGACTTCGGAGATATCGACCGGCTGCTGGATCTGATCGCCAAGGCCAAGCGGCCCCTGGTGCTGGTGGGCGGCGGCGTCATCCGCTCCAAGGGGGCGGTTCCCCAGTTTCGCAAGTTTGTGGAGACCCTGAACGCCCCTGTGGCCTCCACCATCATGGGCGGCGGCGCGCTGCCCGGCGACCACCCCCTCTTTACCGGCATGATCGGCATGCACGGCTCCCACGCTTCCAACCTGGCCTCGGCGGAGTGCGACCTGCTCATCGCCATCGGCTGCCGGTTCTCCGACCGGGTGGCCACTGTCCCCGACGACTTTGCCAAGCAGGCCCAGATCGTCCAGATCGACATTGACCGCTCTGAGATCGACAAAAACGTGAAGACCGATCACCACATCATCGGGGACGCCAGAAGAGTGCTCCAGCTGCTCAACGAGAAGCTGCCCGACCACGACTATCCTCAGTGGAAGCAGTGGGTCTTCTCCCACCCGGAGGTGCCCCTGAAAAAGGACGAGATCCTCCACCCTCACGAGATCCTGGAGACCATCCAGGCCATCACCGGCGGCGAGGCCATCATTGCCACCGATGTGGGCCAGCACCAGATGTGGGCGGCCCAGTATTACCACTTCTCCCGCCCCGGTCAGCTGGTGACCTCCGGCGGCTTCGGCACCATGGGCTTTGGCATGGGCGCCGCTATCGGCGCCAAACTGGGCAACCCCGACAAGCCGGTGGTGCTCTGCACCGGAGACGGCTCCTTCCGCATGAACTGCAACGAGCTGGCCACCCTCTCCCACTACCACATCCCGGTCATCATCGCCCTGTTCGACAACCACACCCTGGGTATGGTGCGCCAGTGGCAGCACCTGATCTACGCCGAGCGCTACTCCCAGACCGACCTGGACTACGGCCCCGACTTCGTCAAGCTTTCCGATGCCTACGGTATCCCGGGAGAGCGGTGCGCCAACCAGGCCGAACTGGAAAAGGCCATGAAGCGGGCGCTGGAGAGCCAAAGCCCGTACTTCATCCAATGCGACATTGACAAGGACGCCATGGTGCATCCCATGGTGTCGGCGGGAACGCCCGTCACCGACTTTTTGCTGGATTGAGGAGGTGGAGGAAATGAAAAAGGAACAGTATACCCGCCACACCCTCTCCGTCCTGGTGGAAAACGCCTCCGGCGTCCTCTCCCAGGTCTCCCGCCTTTTCTCCCGGAAGGGCTACAACATCGAGTCCCTGGCCGTGGGCACCACCGACGACCCCGCCGTCAGCCGTATCACCATCGAGGTCATGGGAGATAACGCCATGATGGAGCAGCTGATGAACCAGCTGCGCAAGCAGTTCTCCGTCTACTCCGTCCAGGAGCTCCTCCCCCAGCGCTCCATCCGCCGGGAGCTGGTGATGTTTAAGGTGAAGGCCGAGACCTCCAATGTGCGCAACGAGATCGTCCAGATCGCCAACATTTTCCGGGCCTCTATCATCGACGTGTCCATCAAGTCCCTCACCATCGCCCTCATCGGTGACGAGAGCAAGGCCGAGGCCATGCAGAACCTGCTGGAGACCTTCGGTATCCTGGAGTTGGTCCGCACCGGCATGGTAGCCCTGGAGCGGGGCGCCTATACCATCAGCGACGACAACAAGGAGACCACCGAGTTCAATCTGGGCAAGAGCATCCTGTGAGAATGTATCATGTGTTACATTCTTTTCCCCTGCCCTATGCGATACTAAAACAAAATGGAAGCCACTACAAAATAAGGAGTGTTTATCATGGCAAAGATGTACTATGAGAAGGACTGCGACCTTTCCTACCTGGACGGCAAGAAGATCGCTATCATCGGCTACGGCTCCCAGGGCCACGCCCATGCCCTGAATCTGAAGGATTCCGGCTGCGACGTGTGCGTGGGCCTGCGGGAGGGCTCCAAGAACTGGGCCGCCGCCGAGAAGGCCGGCCTCCAGGTCAAGACGGTGGCCGAGGCCGCCAAGTGGGGCGACATCGTGATGCTGCTCATCAACGACGAGGTGCAGGCCGACGTCTATAAGCGGGACATCGCCCCCAACCTGGTGGATGGCAACGCGCTGGCCTTTGCCCATGGCTTCAATATCCGCTATCAGCAGATCGTCCCTCCCGCCGGGGTAGATGTGTTCATGGCGGCCCCCAAGGGCCCCGGCCACACCGTCCGCTCCACCTATGTCAGCGGCAAGGGCGTGCCCTGCCTGGTGGCCGTGGAGCAGAACGCCACCGGCAACGCCTATAAGATCGCCCTGGCCTACATTGCCGGCATCGGCGGCGCCCGGGCGGGCGTGATGGAGACCACCTTCCACGACGAGACCGAGACCGACCTCTTCGGCGAGCAGACCGTGCTGTGCGGCGGCGTGGTGGATCTGATGCAATGTGGCTTCGAGACCCTGGTGGAGGCCGGCTACGAGCCGGAGAACGCCTATTTCGAGTGCATCCACGAGCTGAAGCTCATCGTTGACCTCATCAACAAGGGCGGCGTGGCGGCCATGAACTTCTCCATCTCCGACACCGCCGAGTTCGGCGAGTACGTCTCCGGCCCCCGTGTCCTGCCCCACGACGAGGTGAAGGCCAACATGCGCAAAGTCCTCTCCGACATCCAGGACGGCACCTTTGCCGGCAAGTGGATCGCCGAGAACAAGAACGGCCGCACCTTCTTCAACTCCAAGCGGGCTCAGCTCAAGAAGCACCCCATGGAGGTCGTGGGCGAAGAGCTGCGCAAGAACATGATCTGGGGCGGCGACGCCGACCTGGACACCGCCTCCAACTAAAGATTCCCATTGCAATAAAACGACCCGCCCTGTGGGAGCTTCCACAGGGCGGGTTTTCTTGTGTTGCGCTTCTCTTATTCGTGCTTTTTCGCCGCCGCCATGATGGGGATAAAAAAGCTCAGGCAGGCGAAGAGGGTCACGCCCAGCAACGCCCCGGCGGGCAGAAGCACCCTGGCCGCGGCGAAGACGGGCGGATAGACCACCGCCGTTCCCAGCAGCCAGGCCCTGGCGGCACGCAGGATATGAGGCCAGTTGCTGTTATTGAAGCGCACCCCGGGAATGTTCATGCGAAACCAGCCGTCGCTGTAATAGTTCAGACTGTTCTCATCATAAAAGGCGGGCAGGCGCTCCTTGGCGGCGAAGCAGAAATAGGCCCCGAACCCCAGAGTCAGAGCCTCCACCAGCATGAGATAGTCCCACAGCTCCAGCGCAGTCAAACGGCCTATATTGACCAGAAGCATGACCTCCACCGCCGCCAGGGCAGTGCAGACCACCCAGGCCCGCCGCCAGAAGCGGCGGCTCCTCTCCCCCCTCTCCCGCTCCTCCGCCGAAAGCTGAAGAGCCTTATTGACAAGTTCTTTCACTTCACAGCTATCCAAGGCCTCCTCCGCAAGCCGCTCCCCCTTCAAAAGCTCAGCCACCGACACGCCCAAAAGCTCCGCCAACGGCATCAAAAGACTGATATCAGGAAGACTTTGCCCCCGCTCCCACTTGCTCACCGCTTTGTTGGATACAAAGAGCCGCTCTGCCAGCTCCTGCTGCGTAAAGCATTTTTCCTTGCGTAATTCGCTTAAAAAGATGCCGAAGCGTTCCCGGTCGATCTGCTCCATTCTCTCCCGCCTCCTTTGCCCTTTCAGCATAGCATTTCCCAGACTTTCCGTCAATCCACAGGTGGTAGAATGGGCCGTTTTCCTTGACGCTGGGGCTTTGAGAGAGTAAAATAGTTGCAACATTCCCTTTTAAGGAGGAATCCCCATGCGCAGTGATAATGTGACAAAGGGCGCCGAGCGCGCCCCCAACCGCTCCCTCTTTTATGCCCTGGGTTACACCAAGGAGGAGCTGGAGCGCCCCCTCATCGGCGTGGTCTGCTCTCAAAATGAGATCGTCCCCGGCCACATGAACCTGGACAAGATCGCCGAGGCGGTGAAGGCCGGCATCCGCTCCGCCGGCGGCACCCCCGTTGAGTTCCCCGCCATCGCCGTATGCGACGGCATTGCCATGGGACATGTGGGCATGAAATACTCCCTGGTCACCCGGGAGCTCATCGCCGACTCCACCGAGGCCATGGCCATAGCCCACCAGTTCGACGGCCTGGTGATGATCCCCAATTGCGACAAAAACGTTCCCGGCCTGCTCATGGCCGCCGCACGGCTCAATATTCCCACCATATTCTGCTCCGGCGGGCCTATGATGGCGGGCACCATGCAGGGCGGCCGGCGCACCTGCCTTTCCCATATGTTCGAGGCGGTGGGCGCCTATAAGGCGGGCAAGCTGGACGACGCGGGGCTGGAGGAATACGAGGAGAATGCCTGCCCCACCTGCGGCTCCTGCTCCGGTATGTACACTGCCAACTCCATGAACTGCCTCACCGAGGGCATCGGCATGGCCCTGCGGGGCAACGGCACCATCCCGGCGGTCTACTCCGCCCGGCTGCGCCTGGCCAAGCACACCGGCATGCAGATCATGGAGCTGGTGAAAAAGAACATCCGCCCCCGGGATATCATGACCGAGGCCGCCTTCCACAACGCCGAGGCCCTGGACATGGCGCTGGGCTGTTCCACCAACTCCATGCTCCACCTGCCCGCCATCGCCCACGAATGCGGCATCGAGCTGAGCTTCGACATGGCCAACGCCATCTCCTCCAAGACCCCCAACCTCTGCCATCTGGCCCCCGCGGGCGACACCTACATCGAGGATCTGGAGCGGGCCGGCGGCGTGTATGCCGTGATGAAGGAGCTGACCCGCAAGGGCCTTCTGGATACCACTCTCATGACCTGCACCGGCAAGACCATCGCCGAGAATCTGGCGGGGGTGGAAAACCTGGATCCCACCATCATCCGTCCCATTGACAACCCCTATTCCCCCTACGGCGGCATCGCCGTGCTCAAGGGCTCCCTGGCTCCCGAGGGTTGTGTGGTGAAGCAGGCCGCCGTAGACCCGGCCATGATGGTACATACCGGCCCCGCCCGTGTTTTCGACTGCGAGGAGGACGCCATCGCCGCCATCTACGCCGGTAAGATCGTCTCCGGAGACGTGGTGGTCATCCGCTACGAGGGCCCCAAGGGCGGCCCCGGCATGCGGGAGATGCTCAACCCCACCTCCGCCATCTGCGGCATGGGCTTGGGCGAGCGCGTGGCCCTCATCACCGACGGCCGGTTCTCCGGGGCCACCCGGGGCGCCTCCATCGGCCATGTCTCCCCCGAGGCCGCCCTGGGCGGGCCCATCGCCTTCGTGGAGGAGGGCGATATCATTGACATCGACATCCCCAACCACACCATCGAGCTGAGGGTGGACAAGACCGTGCTGGAAGCGCGCAAGGCCAAGTGGGTCTGTCCCGAGCCCCGCATCAAGACCGGCTACCTCTCCCGGTACGCCAAACTGGTCACCTCCGCCGCCAAGGGCGCAGTGCTGGAGTAAGCCGTTTTTGAAAGAAGCCGCGGCCAGGAATCTACCCGGATTCCATTATACTTTGCCAGCGTTAAAATATGACGCTCCATATAGTCCTCCC